>NZ_JBFAKS010000008.1:0-225180 GCF_040655855.1 Kribbella sp. NPDC050281
TCGGGGTGCTTGAGCAGTGGCCTCGATGCGGAGCATCGTGGGCGCTGGGCAAGTGCCGCGAGGTGCGTGCCTGGGCGCCGAAAGCGCCGTCGAACCTCCGACCCAGGACACTTGGACTTTCCAACGCCCCTATTTCCGGCGCAATCCAACACAACCCGGCGTTCGAGCCTGTTCGTCGATGGTGATTTCCGGGATCGCTTGCCTCCGGCGCGCTGGAGGCGGACCGTGTAACCGCCAGGGGTGTAGCCGGGGGGTTGACGGGAGGATCTGGATGACAGTCGGAGGCGTCGACACTTACTACGACTACGAAGAGAAGCAGTGGAAGAGCCGGCGGCTGGGAGGCGGACCGATCCGCCGCGGCCCGGTGTGCCCGGCCCCACGAACCGCTGACCATGCGGTGCACGAATCACCCCGCGAGCGGCATCCGGCCGGTCGCGACCACGAGAAGACCACGACCGCCCTCGCCTGAGAGACCGGGCTGACACACCGGTGACAGGGCCCGCCAGATCAGGTCACCGACAACAGCCGGCAGTCACCACAGCGGCCGTCGTGCCGGAACCCGACGGCCGCTGCGGGCTGTCTCAACCGGGCGTCTCAACCGGGCGGACTCAGCCTCGGAACAACGTCCGCAACTCGAGCGATGCCTGGAGCCGATCCACCCACGGCCGGGAACGCAGAGCCTTGCGGAGCTCACGCACGCCCTCCCACGCCTGCCGACTGAGCTCCCCGCCGGACCAGAGGGCGTGATCGACCGCCCGCGCGACCCGGAGTTCGGAAAGGACTGGCCGGGGGCGGGAGCGGGGTGGTTTCGGCGTCGCATAGAGTGACTGGGGTCACTACCGGATCGGAAGGACCCGCCGCGATGGCCGATGCAGGCAAGCAGGGGAAGCGCTCGTACGCGGAGTTCGATGTGACCAAGCCGAGCATCGCCCGCACCTACGACTACCTGCTCGGCGGCAAGGACAACTTCGCCGTCGACCGCGCCTTCGGGGACCGGTTCATCAACGAGTTGCCCGGCTCGGCGGTGATCGCCCACGACAACCGCGGGGCGCTGGTCCGGGCGGTCCAGCAGATCATCACCCACACGCCGGTCCGGCAGTTCATCGACCTGGGCAGCGGCCTGCCGACCGCGGACAACGTCCACCAGGTCGCGCAGCGGTACGTGCCCGAGGCGAAGGTCGTGTACGTCGACAACGACCCGATCGTCCTCGCCCACGGCCGCGCCCTGCTGGCCGAGAACGAGCACACCACCGTGATCCAGGCCGACCTGCGCGAGCCGAAGGCGATCTACGAGCACCCGGACACCAACGCGCTGATCGACTTCGCCAAGCCGGTCGGGATCATCTTCAGCGCCACACTGCACCACGTGAACGACGACGAGGACCCGGCCGGTCTGGTCCGGTTCTGGTACGACCGGATCCCGTCCGGCAGCCACGTCTTCATCAGCCACTTCCGCAGCGAGAACGACCCGCGCAGCCAGGAGCTGGAACAGGTCCTGCAGGGCTCGCTCGGCCGCGGCCGCTGGCGCACCGACGAGCAGATCCTCGCGCTGTACGGCGACGGGTTCACCGTCCTCGAGCCCGGCCTGGTCCCGGCGGTCAGGTGGCGCAACCGCGAGCCCGTCGAAGAGCTCACCGACTACCAGCCGCTGATCGCCGCCGTGCTCGCGGCCAAGGACTGATCGCCCCACTTCCACACGAATCCCGGCGGCGGAGACCCCGGCGCCGTGACCTGAAGCTGCCGTTCAGTTCAGGAAGCGCTCCGCCGTGAGGAAGCCGAGTTGCGCGGTCTTCGTGGTGCCGTCCGCCAGCGTGATCTTGACCTCCTGGCCGATGGTGAATCCGGACCGGTACAAGCGGTCGACCGCCCGTTCGTTGCGCGTATCGGGCTCGGCGACGAGCCGCGGATGGCCGAGGTGGACGAACACGAATCGGCCCAGCGCCCGCAAGAGGTTCCCGGTGAACCCCGGCCGCGGATCACCCGGCGCAACCAGCAGATGCGCCCCGATGTCCCCGGCCTGGATCTCGTACGCCGCACCGACCGGATCGGCCTGTGGATCGTACGTCTGCAGCAGTCCGATCGGTACGCCGTCCAACCGCACGACGTACACGTGATGCGTCGGCACCGAGTCCAGGAACTCGTACGTCGCCGCGATCTCCTCCCGGGACAACTCGCCCATGCCCCAGAAGCTCGCGCGGTCGGCCGTGACCCAGCCGTGGATGAGGTCGAGGTCTCGCGACGGATCCGCCTCCACAATTCCGACCGTGCCGAAGCCCTCGATCTCGTGGGTGAAACTCCGGTCCTCCTGCTCGAGCCTGTCCCACTCGGTGACGATCGGTGCGAGCTCACCGCGCAACCAGAGCGGCAGCTGATCGTGATGATGCGGCTCGCCGAGTACGCCGGACGCGCCCAACGGCACCACCCATCGGCTGGCCGACCGATCCGCGAGATCCCACGCATAGCGCGCAGCCGAGCCGCGCACGCACACATCGGTCAGTCCTGGCAGTGACGACGTCGACATCACGCAGTGATGGTCGCCGGACAGCCCAAGGTCGAACGGCTCCTCGCCCGGCGCGAAGACCGGCCCGCGCAACGCGTGCAACGGCGCCAGCTGGTGCGTCTCGCCCCACGGCGGCCGGCGCTTGCGTGCGGCAACTTCTTCCAGCGCCTCGCGTGCCAGCCAGGACACGTTGACGTCCGGGATCAGCTCGGTCGTGAGCAGGTTCTCCACCGCGTACGAGACATGCGTGAGCACGTCCATCCACGGCACGAACACCTCGGGGACCTGCGCGTCCTCGAGTACGCCGAAGTGGTCGGCCAGCCGCGAGACCAGCGCCTTCCGGATCGCGGCGTACGACGAAGCGGTGCTGCTGGCCGCGTCCATCCGCCGGTCCCAGCCGAGCAGTTCGGTGCGCAAGGCAACGGCTTCCGGCGACAGCTCCTCGAGGCCGGCCAGCAGGGCGAGGAGGCCCGCGGCCGACCCGAGGTAGGTGTCCTTGTGGATCGATGGCATCTCCGCCACCGACCAGCTCGACTGTGACGACACCAGTTCACGGATCCGGCGAGACCGATGTGGCGCGGCGAACTCGACGCCGAGTGAGGCCGCGAGCTCCCGCGCGTTCGCCATCACGGCCGGCCCGTCGACGGTTGCCCGCGGCATCGGGTCGTGCCATCCGTCCCACTGGTGGCCGGCTTCCCACGCCGGCACGACGCGCAGCATGTTGTCGCCGTGACGTCGCGGGACCAGCCCGGCGGTGCGATGGAGCAGCCCACCCGCGATGTCGGCCGCGAGGATCACGTTGACCGGCTCCACCCAGTCGCCGACGGCCGCGTCGATGTCCGCCACGGTGGTTGCCTGGAGCAACTTCGGAATGACCTCGAAGCCGAGCCGCCCGGTCACTCGCGGCGGGTACCGAAGGCTGATCGTCCGGCTCGAGTCGTTCACGATCACCGGGCCACGCTCGGTCTCGATCACCTCGACCTCGATCGGATCCGCGCCGGCCACCTCGACGACCTCGGTGTGGACCTGCGCCGGCTTCCAGCCGTCCGGGCCGAGCGCTTCCAGTCCCGGCCCGCCCGGCCGGAGCTGCTCGGCGTACAGGTCCTGGTAGTCGGCCATCGCGTTGGTGATCGCCCAGGCGACCTCCCCGGTGTGGCCGAAGTGTGCGACGCCGGGGATCCCGGGGACGGCGAGGCCCAATACGTCGTACTCGGGGCAGGACAACCGGATCTGCTGGTAGACGCCCGGGCTCTCGATGTAGCGGTGCGGGTCGCCGGCGACGATCGCCTGGCCGCTGCTGGACAGTGACCCCGGGATCATCCAGCCGTTGCTGCCCGCCGTCCGCGGTCCCTCCGAGGTGAACAGATCGAGCTTGTCGTCGCCGAGGGTCCGCGCCACGTGGGTGCGCCACAGCTTGCTCGGGAAGCCGGCGAACAGGATGTGCACCGCGAGCCAGATGCCGAGCGGCGCCCATGGCTCCCACTCCTGCAGCGTGAGGCCGGTCTCGGCGAACTCGGGGGCACGGGCGGCTCCACCGGGCAGCGCGTGGTTGACGCCCTCGACGTACGCCGTGATCCACTCGCGGGTCTGCTCGTCGAGCGCCTCGAAGCAGCGCTGCGCGGTGTCGGCGAGCCGGGCCTGCCGCGCGAACACATCCCAGCCCGCCGCCTCGGCGCCCAGGAAGGCCGCGCTGGTGCCGAGGAACCGGCGGCGCTCGAGCTCGAGCTGCCAGGCACGGTCGGCCGCGGCGTTGGTGCCTTGCAGGTACACGAGAGCCAGCGGGTCTCCAGCCCGCAGATGCGGTACGCCGTACGCGTCCCGGAACACCCGAGCATTCACTCCTGGCCTCGTTTCAGTTAGGTTAGGCTGCGCTAACTTACAAGTCAGATTCTTCGGCCGCAATGACATCGACTCTAGGGGAGGTTCTCGTGGGGCACGGCTGGGAAGGTGTGGTGCTCAAGCTGTTCCGCGGGAAGGACTTCGTCTTCACCGTGACGGGTGCCGAACAGGTCACCGAGCGCTACCGCCGGGTGCACTTCACCGATGGCGGTCTACTCGAAGCCAGCGGGGTTCACCCGACGATGTGGGTGCGGCTGTGGTTCGACAACGCGGGCAAGCCGCACCAGCGGGCCTACACGCTGGTCGACCCGGATGTCGACGCCGGGACGTTCAGTCTGGAGTTCGCGTTGCACGACGGCTGCGCGAGCGACTGGTCCCGCAAGGCCCAGCCCGGCGACACGATCGAGGCGACCGTGCAGGGGACCGGGTTCGAGGTGCCGGACCCACTGCCCGCGCGGATGCTGGTGATCGGGGACCCGGCGTCCCTGCCGGCCATCAACTCGCTGCTCGCGGTCGCACCGAAGCTGCCGGCCACGATCTGGTTCGAGACCTCGCACGACGCCGACCACTCGCTCCCGTTCCGGATCGACCCCGAGCGGCACGAGCTCCGTGCGATCCCACGGCCGGAACTGGTCGCGAGCGTCAAGGCGGATCTTCCGAAGCTCCTCGGCGAGGCGTCCGGCGCGTACGTCTGGATCGCCTGCGACACCGCTACCACCCGCGCCCTCACGACGTACGTCCTGAAGGACCTCGCCGTACCGAAGCACCGGGTGAAGGCCTTGGGCTACTGGAAGGCCGCGTAGCCTGACGGGCGTGATCAGCCCTCTCGACCTCAGCGACCGCACGCTTGCCGAACGGTTGCTGGCGATCCAGCACGCCGCGTACGCCATCGAGGCCGAGCTGATCGGCTTCGACGGCATCCCGCCACTGCAGGAGGACCTCGCCGGTCTGATGTCGTCCACCGAACACTGGCTCGGCCGGTACGACGGTGACGTCCTGGTCGGCGCGGTGGCGTACGAGTTCCCGGACGACGACACAGTCGAGATCTCCCGCCTGATCGTCGATCCGGCGTACGCCCGCCGCGGTCACGGGCGCGCCCTGCTCGACCACCTCGACCAGCAGGAGCCGCGGCCGGCCAGCCTGGTCTCGACCGGCAGCGCGAACACTCCGGCCGTCAACCTCTACAAGTCCCGCGGCTACCACGAGATCGCCCGGATCGAGGTCGCCCTCGGCGTCGAGGTCACTCAGTTCGAGCGGTAGAAACGGTCGAGCCACTCGGGCCACGGCCGCAGCTCACCGGCGGCATCGGCGAGATCGAGCAACGCTTCGGCGACAGTGCCGCGGGCGGCTGGGTCCGTCGAGGTCAGGCGATTGACGACCTGCCAGACCTTGCCGGTGCCGGGGTCCAGGCACTCCGCGAGAGTGCAGCCCAGGCTGTAGAGATCCATCGCGACACTGACCGGTGTGCACGCTTCCTGCTCGGGCGAGGCGTACCCGAGCGTGCCGACGGGATGCCCGGCCGGCTGCAGTGAGCCGATCCGGCGGGCGGTGCCGAAGTCGATCAGGATCGGCCGGCCGTCCCGCAGTACGACGTTGTCCGGCTTCAGATCCAGATGCGCGAGGCCGCGGCGGTGCAGGGTCGCCAGAGCCGGCAGGAGCTGGGCGCCGACCAGCGCGACCTGGAGGTCGGGCAGCGCACCGTTCTCGTCGATCTCGTCCGCCAGCGAAGGACCGTCGACGTACTCGATCACGATGTGCGGTACGGCGTCGTCGGTGCCGTCGGCAAGCAACCGGGGGAGGGCCGGATGCTGGTTCCCGCTGAGGGCGGCCGTCTCCCGTCGCAGGGACCGGACGGCGCGCGGGTGGCGGATCTGATGCGGGCGGGCGACCTTCAGCACGGCCGGAGCCCACAGATCGGGGGACCACACCAGCCAGGTCTCGCAGCGCGTGCCGACGCCGAGCCGCTCGATCGCGAGCATCCCGCCGGGGAGCTCCGAACCTTCGGCCGATTCCCACACCGCCAGGCCGTCTACCGCCAACTCGTCCATCGCTGTCCCCTCCAGAAGGTTGACGGCCCGCCGGACACACCCTGAGCGGTGTCCGGCGGGCCGGGTCCGTCAGTCGCGCGAGCGGCTGCGGGAGCGGCTGCGGCTGCGGGAACGGCTACGGGACCGTCCGCGACCGTGGCCGTGGTGCATGGTCGGCTTGATCCGGAGCATGGTGTTCACCTCCTTCCGGCGTTCTGGAGGAGCCCCCTGGCCGGCGGCCGGGAGGAAACCAAGGTGACGACCCGATCAGCGATCGACGCCAGCGCGCGGTCGTGGGTGACGAGCAGCACGGTGCGGTTCGTCGTGGTACTGCGGATCGCCTCGATCACCGCCGCCGCGGACTCGGGGTCGAGTGATGCGGTGGGTTCGTCGAGCAGGACCATCGGCGCGGTCGACACGGCGGCCCGGGCGATCGCGACCCGGCGGCGCTGACCACCGGAGAGGCGGACGCCGCCTTCGCCGAGCGGGGTGTCGTACCCCTGCGGGAGCCGGCCGGCGAACTCGTCCACCAGCGCCGCCCGGCCGGCCGCGACCACACCGGCCCGGGTCGCTTCCTGGTTGCCGAAGGCAATGTTCTCGGCGACCGTCGCGTCCAGCAGCCACGGGTCCTGCGGTACGAACGCGAACCGCTCCCGCAGCGACCGCTGGTCGCAGTCCCGCACATCCACCCCGTCGATCAGGATCCTGCCCGCGTCCACGTCGTACAGGCGGAGCAGCAGGTGCAGCGCGGTGCTCTTGCCGATGCCGCTCGGGCCGAGCAGGCACACCGTCTCGCCCGCCGCGATCCGCAGGTCGAAGTCCAGCAGCACCGGGTGCGCCGCCTCGTAGCTGAACCCGACCCGCTCGAAGTGGACCTCGTGCACCAGCCGGGGCGCAGGCCGTGCGCTCGGTCGATCGACCACAGCCTCGTCGTTGTCCAGTACGTCGCGCACCCGGGTCGCACTCGCTCCAGCCTTGGCCAGTACGGCGGACAGTCGGGTAAGACCACGGACGGGCGAGTACAGGTCCCGCAGGTAGGCCAGCACGACCAGCAACTGCCCAGTGGTCAGTGCACCGGTCAGCACATGCCGTCCGCCGACGATCAGGACCAGCGCCGACCCGACTGCGAGCACGATGTCGGCAACCGGAGTCCAGCGTGCATCCACGTCGATCGCCCGCAGTTCCACGTCCAGTACCGCGCGGTTCCGCGTGCCGAAGACGGCAGAAGCCCGGTCCGTCCGGCCGAAGGCCTGCACCGCTCGCACATTGCGCAGCAGGTCGGTCGTCGTACCTGCGAGTCGTCCGGACTCGGCGCGTGCGTCCTGCTGAGCGGACTTGATCAGCCGGCGCTGCCGTACGGCGAACGCCGCCAGCACCGGTACGACGGCCAGCCCGATCAGCGCAAGCTCGGGGTCGAACGCGGACAGCAGGGCCAGAACGCCGAGCAGCATCACGGCATCCGGCAGGAACGAGGTGGCCAGCGCGACGATGCCGTCGAGCACCCGGCCGACATCGGTGGTGAGCCGCGAGACCAGCTCGCCGCTGCGCATCCGGTCGTGCCAGCGCAGCGATCTGGTCATGGTCCGCTGGAACATCGTGGCCCGCAGCGCCGCACCGATCCGCTCGGCCGCACCCTCCGCGGCGCGCAGACTCCCCATATCGAGCAGGCCGATCTCGCCGCTCAGCAGCACGCCGGCCGCTGCCGCGGCGCCGAGTACCAGGAGCGGATCCGGTCCGCCGGCAGAGCGGTCGTCGAGTGCGTGGTCGACGGCCAGAGCCAGCGGCCACGGACGCAGCAGCACCACACCGACCCGCAGCGCGACCAGTCCGGCCGCGGCGGCGAGTGCAGGGAACTGCGCTCTGGCCGCGGGGCCTGCGACGGTGAGTGACAGCGGGAGCTTCATGCCAACCACGGTCGTCGGCCCGAGGTCGGCATCGGTAGTGCACCTTGGTACTACGACTCTTGTCGGGCTGCCCGCGGACTGTCCGGCCGCCCTACGATCCCAGGCATGGTGAAACTGCGACGTAGGCGGGCCGAGCGCGAGCCGGTCTCGACCGCCGGTCTGTTGGTGCGCTTCACCGCCGCCGGCCTGATCGTGCTGCTGTCGCTGGCCGCGCTGATCGCGTACATCGCTCGTCAGGCCGGCATCGAGCAGGCCTCCGAGTCCGCTCGGCAGGTGACGTACGTGACCGCGCGCGGCGTGGTCGAGCCACGCCTGACCGCGGAGGTCGTCGCGGGTCAGCCTGCCGCCCTGCAGGCGTTCGACGCCGCGATGCGCAGGTACGTGCTGCAGGGCTCACTGGTCCGGGTCAAGCTGTGGAACGCGAACGGCACGATCGTCTACTCCGACCAGTCGGAACTGATCGGGCAGACCTTTCCCCTCGGCGCGGAGGAGATCGAGGCACTCCGCGTGCAGGGCAGCGCCTCCGAGGTGAGCGACCTGAGCCGCCCCGAGAACCGCTTCGAGATCCCGTACGAGAAGCTCCTCGAGGTGTACGTCGGCGTCCGGGCGGCCAACGGCGAACCGATGCTGTTCGAGGCGTACTTCCAGTACCAAGCCGTCACCGAGGCCGGACAGGCCGCCTGGCAGCGCTTCGCTCCACCGTCACTCGGGGCACTGCTCCTGCTGGAGCTTGTGCAGATCCCGTTCGCCTGGTCGCTGGCCCGCCGAGTCCAGAAGCAGCAGCGCGATCGGGCCCGGCTCTTGCAGCACGCTGTCGAGGCATCAGATGCCGAACGGCGCCGGATCGCGGGCGAACTGCACGACGGAGTGGTGCAGGAGCTCACCGGGCTCAACTACGCGCTCGACGCCATGCGGTTGGGTCATCCGACCGAGGGTCAGCGTGCCGAACTGATCGCGGACAGCGCCTCGCGCCTACGTGGCAGCATCGGCTCGTTGCGGTCGCTGCTGGTCGACATCTACCCACCCAACCTGGCTGAGGAAGGCCTGGCGTCCGCACTGGCTGAGCTGGCTGCCGGTCTCGAGCGCGTAGGGATCGACGTACGGCTGGAGACCGACGGTGCGGAGCAGCTGCCACCCGCAGTCGCCGCGCTACTGTTCCGGGCCGCGCAGGAGATCATCCGCAACGTGGCCGCACACAGTGGGGCGCGCGGTGTGCTGATCAGCGCGGACCGGAGTGACGGCGTCGCACGACTGGTCGTGGACGACGACGGGCGCGGATTCGACGAGTCGCGGTTGGACGAGCGCAGCAGCAACGGACACCTCGGGCTACGGTCGATCGGCGACCTGCTGGCGGACTCAGGTGGCATGCTGACGGTGCGGGCCGCGCCAGGTCAGGGGACACGAGTGGAAGTCGAGGTGCCGGTCTGATGATCCGGGTACTGATCGCCGACGATCACGCGATCGTCCGGACCGGCCTGTCCCAGCTGATCGGTACGGCGGACGACCTCGAGCTGGTCGGCGCCGCGGACGACGGGGACCAGGCGGTCACGATGGCGGCCGAGCTGCGGCCGGACGTCGTACTGATGGATCTGTCGATGCCGGGCACTGACGGGGTCGCGGCGACCGGGCGGATCGTCGCCGCGGACTCGTCCGTGCGGGTCGTGGTGCTGACGTCGTTCAGCGACCAGACGCGGATCCTGGACGCGCTGCAGGCGGGCGCGGAGGGGTATCTGCTCAAGCACAGTGAGCCCGAGGTGATCCTGGCCGGCATCCGCGAGGTGATGGCGGGTGGATCGCCGCTCGACCCGAAGGCGGCGCGGGTGCTGCTGACGCACCGGCGCAGCCCCGGTCCGGAGGTCAAGCTGACCGGGCGGGAGCAGGAGGTACTGCGGATGGTCGGCGACGGGCTGCCGAACAAGACGATCGCGCGCCGGCTGGGAATCAGCGAGCGCACGGTCAAGGCGCACCTGACCAACGTGTACCAGCGGCTCGGCGTCACCGACCGCACGCAGGCCGCGCTGTGGGCGCAGCGGCACGCCCAGCGGCAGCCGGACCAGGGGTACTAGTACCAAGGTCCGATGGTGCCGGACCCGGTCGACCGGACACCATCGGAGTATGGAGTCAGAAGACCCGAGACGCCGACCGGTCGTCCTGCAGTCGCGATCCGCTGAGCCGGCGTCCACTCGCCGCCCGGCCCGCTACCTGGCCTGGGCCGGCACCGGACTGCTCGGCCTGGCTGCGGCAGCCGGCCTGGTCGCAGGCGGCACCGCCGTCTGGACGGCCTTCGACCCCGGCACCCCCAACGAGTCACCAGCCCAGCTCTGGCTGCCGCCGCCGGTCACCGTGAACCCGCAGAGCGCCACGGTCACGCCGACGCCGACACTGAGTCCGGACGACCACGGCGGCGACCGCACCCGTACGCCGTCGCCCACCAGGACGACCGAGCGCGGCGATGACAAGGGCGGCGATCGCACGACCACCAAGGGCTCGAACACCATCGAGCCGGGTGACGACAAGGGTGGGGACTCCGGCACCTCCGGGAAGGGCAAGTCCGGCGACGACGGGTCAGGCCACGGCTGACGACCGGGTCCTCAGTTGCTCGAAGCCGTAGTACAGGGCAAGGACGAACTGGACGAGCAAGGTAAGCGGGGCCGAGATGAACGACAGCCCGATACAGGCCGCGTAGAACAACGTGCCGATCGAGTAGCGCAGGACCGACGCGCGCTGCTCGGACGGCGT
Organism: Kribbella sp. NPDC050281; assembly: GCF_040655855.1. Lineage (NCBI taxonomy): Bacteria > Bacillati > Actinomycetota > Actinomycetes > Propionibacteriales > Kribbellaceae > Kribbella > Kribbella sp. NPDC050281. The sequence goes on from NZ_JBFAKS010000008.1 coordinate 11,010, forward strand.
GAGGTTGTGATCGACCAGGTGAGACCGCAGCACGTGCCACCAGATCAGACTGAACGCGATCGCCGCCAGCGTCAGGTTGGTGCTGTAGACCGCGGCCGCGACATGGGCATCGATCGTGTCGTCGCGCAGGTACTCGGCGAACAGGTTCGTCGGGAACGGCAGCAATGCGGTCCACAGCAACAGCAGCAGGTTGAGGAACATCAGTCCGCGATCCGCCCGCCGGATCTGCCGGAACATCGAGTGGTGGTTGACCCACATGATGCCGAGGACCGCGAAGCTGGTCAGGTACGCCGCGAACTGCGGCCACTCCCGCACCAACGCCGGCCAGAGCCGCTCGTCCGCTTCGAGCTCGGGAATGTGCAACTCGAGGACGAGCAGGGTGATCGCGATCGCGAACACGCCGTCGCTGAAGGCCTCGATCCGCGAGGTGTCCGCAAGGTCAGACTGGGTGGCCACGGTCACCCAGTCTGACACCGCGAGCTCAGTCGGTCGACAGCCTTAGCGCGACCCAGCTGATGGCCGGCAGGGTGACGGTCAGCTTGCCGTCCTGCAGGCGGGAATCGGCTGGTTGTGGGGAGATTCGGTCGGGGTGCTCGGCCGAGTTGGTGGCCAGCGGATCGGCGTCGTGCACCATGACGGCTTCCTCGATCGTGGTGACGCCGGAGCGGCTGACGTCGACGGTGACGTCGACCGTGTCCTCGGACGAGCGGTTGACGAGGAAGACCGCCAGTTCGCCCTCGGAGTACGTCGCGACCGCGTCGACGGCCGGGACGTCGCCGTACTTGGCGGTGCTGACGGTCGGCGAGTCGGTCTCCAGCCGCAGCACCTGGCCGGCCGCGAGTCGTGACGTGATCGCGAACGGGTGGAACGTCGGCTGCCGCCAGGCCGGGCCGTTCGGCTCCGTCATGATCGGCGCGATCACGTTCGCCAGCTGCGCGAGGCAGGCCACGGCGACCCGGTCGCTGTGCCGCAGCAACGAGATCAGGAGGTTGCCGACGACAACGGCGTCGGTGACGTTGTACTCGTCCTCGATCCGGCGTGGGGCGACCTCCCACTGGTCGTGCGGTCCGTCGGTCCGCCGCGAGCGGTCCTTGTACCAGACATTCCACTCGTCGAACGAGATGCCGATCTGCTTGCTGCTCTTGAGTTCCGCACCCACGTGGTCCGCGGTTGCCGTGACGGCGTCGATGAAGCGGTCCATGTTCACCGCGGAGGCCAGGAACGACGCCGTGTCGCCGTCGTCGTTGCCGTAGTACGCGTGGCATGAGATGTGGTCGACGAAGTCGTACGTCTCCCGCAACACCTCACGCTCCCAGGTGCCGAAGGTCGGCATCTGCGACGACGACGAACCGCACGCGACCAGCTCCAGATCGGGTTCGATCATCCGCATCGTCCGGGCCGTCTCGGCCGCGAGCCGCCCGTACTCGGCCGGGGTCTTGTGCCCGATCTGCCACGGCCCGTCCAACTCGTTGCCCAGGCACCACAGTTTGACGCCGTACGGCGACGCGCCGTGTTGTTCACGCAGGTCGGACAGGGCGGTCCCACCTGGGTGGTTCGAGTACTCCTGCAGGTCGAGCGCCTCCTGCACGCCGCGAGTTCCGAGGTTCAGCGCCATCATCGGCTCCACCCCGGCCTTGGCACACCAGCGGATGAACTCGTCCAGGCCGAACTCGTTCGTCTCGACGCTGTGCCAGGCCAGGTCGAGCCGCCGCGGCCGGCCCTCGCGCGGGCCGACGCCGTCCTCCCAGCGGTAGCCGGAGACGAAGTTGCCGCCGGGGTAGCGGACCACCGACACCCCGAGCTCCCGGGTCAGCTCGAGGACGTCCTTGCGGAAGCCGTCCTCGTCGGCGGTCGCGTGCCCGGGCTCATAGATGCCGGTGTAGACACAGCGGCCCATGTGCTCGACGAACGTGCCGAAGGTCCGCCGGTTGACCGGGGCAACCGTGAACGCGGGGTCGATGATGATGCGGGCAGAGGTCACCAGGTGGCTCCTGTCGTGAGAGGTGAGGTCATCCCTTGATGCCGGCGTCGCCCACCCCACGCACCACATGGCGCTGGAACAGGGCGTAGACGATCAGCAAGGGAAGTCCGCCCAGCACGGCGGACGCCATGATCTGGGCGTAGCGCAGGCCGTAGGAGCCCTGCACGTTGGCGAGTCCGACCGGGATCGTCATCATCGACGGGTCGGTGGTCACGATGAACGGCCAGAGGAAGTTGTTCCAGGCCCCGATGAACGTGAAGATGCCGACGGCAACGAGGATCGGCCGCGACATCGGCACCATCACGCTCCAGACGATCCGCCACCGGGTCGCGCCGTCCACCCGGGCGGCGTCCTCGTAGTCGCGGGAGATGCCGTCGAAGAACTTCTTCAGTACGAACACCATCACCGGCGCGACCACCTGCGGCAGCACGATGCCCCAGTAGGTGTCGACCAGACCGAGCCCGGTCATCTCCTGGAACAGCGGCACGATCAGCACCTGCGGCGGGACCAGGATGCCGGCGATGATCAGGCCGAACAGGACCCGCCGGCCGGGGAACCTGGTCCGGGAGAAGCCGAACGCCGCCAGTACCGAGACGACCAGGGTCAGCCCGGTGACCAGCACCGACACGACGGTGCTGTTGAAGAACCAGCGAATCAGGTCTCCCTGGTCGAGCACGCTGCTGTACGCCGCCATGGTCGGTGCTGCCGGCAACCACGTGATGGGTGACCGGGTCGTCTCCGGTTCCGGCTTGAGCGAGGTGTCGAGGGCCCAGAGCAACGGAACCAGCCAGAGCGCGGCCAGCAGTACCGCACCGACGATGGTCGCCACCTTCGGGAAGGTCCACGTCGTCCTCATTGGTCGGCCTCCTTCCGGCCCGAGAACAGTCTGAACTGCAGCACCGCGACCACCACGATGACCGCGAAGAACATGTACGAGATCGCCGACGCGTAGCCGATCCGGTAGTTGGTGAAGCCGTTCTGGTAGATGTACTGGATGATCGGCCGGGTCGCGAAGTTCGGACCGCCGTTGGTCATCAGGTAGATCTGGTCGAAGATCTTCAACGACGCCACCAGTTGCAGTACGACGATCAGCCCGGTGGTCCGGCTCAGCAGCGGGAGCGTGATCCGGAACAGCTGCTGCCGGCCGTTCGCGCCGTCGATCGCGGCCGCCTCGTACACCTGGGCCGGAATCCCTTGCAGGGCAGCGAGATAGAGCAGGAAGTTGAATCCGACCGTCCACCAGACGGTCGTGATCACCACGGCGAGCATGGCCCGGTTCTCGGTGTTCAGCCAGTCGATCTCAGCGAACCCGCCGGCCGTCAGCAGCCCGTTCACCAGGCCGAACCCGGGCTGGTAGATCCACACCCAGATCAGGGTCACGACTGTCGCCGGCAGGACGAACGGAGCGAAGTACGAGAACCGCAACAGCCAGCCCAGCAGGCCTTTGCGGTTGGCCAGCAGGGCCATCACCAGCGCGATGACGACCAGTGGTGGAGTACTCATCGCGGTGAAGACGAGGGTGTTCTTCAGCGACGACCAGACGGCCGGATCGCCGAACATCTCCCGCCAGTTCTGCAGCCCGAGGAACTCCTGTTTCACCCCGGCGAGACTGGTGTTGAAGAAGCTGTTCCACAGCCCGGAGATGATCGGCCAGATCATGAAGACGGCGAACAGCAGCAGGAACGGCGCGACGAAGAACAGCCCGCCCCAGCGTTCCTTCCAGGGCTGTCCCGTCGCCGGCTTCGCCGCGGTGCGCGGCGTGGTCGTGGTGACCTGAGGTTGTGTCTGTACGGCCATGAACGTGACCTCCTGTCAGACCGGGGACGGGGTGTCGAGCAACTTCTGGGTGGCGGCCTTGAACTGCGCGAGCGCCGCCTTGGGGGTCGCCTGGCCGGAGAACACTCCGCTGAACGCGGCCCCGGCCTCGTTCTCCAGTTGCGCTCCCGAACCGCTGAACCAGCCGTCCGGGTCGTAGAGCACATCCGGCGCGACACTGCGGTACTCCGCCTGTGGCTTGAGGTCCAGGTACTTCTGGCTCTTCGCCACCGGCTGGTACGCCGGGATGTGGCCGCCGGCCGCCCAGTCCGCACTGTGCTTGAGGATCCAGGCGATGTACTCGATCGTCGCCTTGGTGTCGTCCTTGTTCCGGTTGGCCTGGTGCGGCAGCACGAACGTGTGCGAGTCGCCGGCGAAACTCGGTACGTCGTACACGACCGGGAACGGCGCCATGCTGAACGGCGTCTTCGCGGTCTGGTACGTCGTCACCTCCCACTCACCGTTGAAGCTCAGGCCGGCGTCGCCGTTGGTGAACTGGGCGACCAGGGCGGCGTAGTTCGACGATTTCGGGGTGAGTCCGTCGGTGGCGAGTTTCGCCATCAGTTCAAGGGCTTCCAGCGCCTTGGCGTCGTCCAGGACGAGCCGCGTGCCGTCGTCGCTGAAGAACTTGCCTTCCAGTTGGCCGTAGAGAGTCCACCAGATTCGCCACGGGTTCGTGGTCTCGACCGAGGCGGCGTACTTGCCGGTGGTCTCCTTGACCGCCTTGAGCATGTCGAGGAACTCGGTGACGCCCTGGACCGGCTTGATCTTGCCGTCCGGGCCGAGGAGACCGGCCTTCTTGCAGACGTCGGTGTTGTAGTAGAGGACGAACGGGTGCTGGTCGAGCGGTACGGCGTACAGCTTCCCGTCGACGATGCAGCGGTTCCACGTCGCCGGCAGGAAGTCGGCCTCGCGGACGCCGGCCTCCTCGAGCAGGTCGACCGGGATCGGATCGAGCATCGTGGTCGGGCTGAATCCCTTCAGCCGGGACAGATGCAGGGTCGCGACCTCGGGCGCGCGGCCGCCGGCCGCGGACATCGCGAGCTTCGTGTAGAACGGCGGACCCCAGGCGAGCGTGTGCGCCTCGAAGTCGACGTCTGGGTGCTCGGCGACGTACTGCTGATGGATCTGCAGCAGGCGGGCGCCGTCACCGCCGCCGAACAGATTCCATTCCCGGACCCGCGGCCGGGACCCGAGGCTGCCGCAACCGGTGAGCGCGAGGGCGCCGAGCATGCCACCTAGTACTGCTCTGCGCCGTGGACGAGAAGGGCGGTCGTCAACCATGCGAGCCTACTTTACATCGGTGTACTACATCGGTGTAGAGATGATGCCCGGGTGCTCTGGGACCGTCAAGGGCTCAGTTGGTGCCGAGGGTGGATTCGCGGGTGTGGAGCTTGTACGGCGCCACGATCTCCTCGTGTTCGGAGTCGTCGCCCTTCATTCGGCGGACGAGGAGGTCGACTGCGGTGCGCGCGATCTGGGCGCGGCCGGGGTCGACGGTGGTCAGGGTCGGCGTGCTGTATTGAGCTTCGTCGATGTTGTCGAAGCCGGCGACGGCGACGTCGTCCGGGACGCGCAGGCCGTGCTTGGTGAGGGTCCGGATCGCGCCGAGGGCGAGGGTGTCGTTGAGGGCGAGGACGGCGTCGAACTTGCGCCCGGAGGCGAGTAGAGCCTGGGTCGCCTCGGCGCCGGTCGAGCGGTGCCACTTGCCCGCGTGGAAGGCGAGCTCCTCCGGCACCGGTACGCCGTGCTCGGTGAGCGCCTCGGCATACGCGTCGTACCGGATGGCGGCGGTGCCGACCTTCTCGCCGGGGTGGACGCCGAGGACGGCGATCCGGCGGCGGCCGAGTTGGAGCAGGTGCTCGACCGCGGCCTTGGTGCCGGCCACGTTGTCGATCATCACGTGGTCGACCGGGCTGTGGAAGATGCGTTCGCCGAGCAGGACCATCGGTGCGGACGTCGTCAGCTGCCCGATGTCTTCCTGCCCGAGGCCGAGCGGGCTGTACAGCAGGCCGTCGACCAAGTGACCGCGCGGCCGCTTGATCACGGTCAGCTCGCGGTCGCGGTCCGCGCCGGTCTGCTCGATCATCACGGTCAGGCCGTGCAGCTCCGCGGCCTCGATCACCGCGTCCGCGAGCTCGCCGAAGTACGGCAGGCTGAGCTCGGGCACGGCCAGGCCGATGATGCCGGTCCGGCCGGACTTGAGGTTCCGGGCGGAGATGTTCATCTGGTAGCCGAGCGCATCGATCGCGGCGAGCACCTTGATCCGGGTCTCCTCACGGATGTACGGGTACCCGTTCATCACGTTGGAGACGGTCTTCGGTGACACTCCGGCCTGCCGGGCCACGTCACGCATCGTCACCGCCATGCCGTCACCCCCAACCACTGGTCATGGGCACACACGGTAATGCACGCGACCGCCCGGACCGCTCAGTCGTCAGTCGACGGCGGCACTTCGTGCGGTGGGCGCCGGGGCGGGTTCGGCTGCGGACCGGCCGAGGGACCGCCCGGGTGGTCCGGGATGTCCGGCTCGTGATGGGTCAGTTCGACACCCTCTTCGACCAGATCCTGGTCGATATTCGGGTCCATCTCGTGACCGGGATGCGGCACGCCGGGCCTGTCGAAACTCATGACACCCTCCCTGGGATCGTCCCCGTACCTCCACGGTACGTCGACGAGCCCCGGATCAGGTGCCGTACGGCGGGCGGTTCAGTGGGGTGAGCGTGATACCGGTCTGGAGCGCCTTGCTGAGGATCGCTCCCTCCGGCCGGCCGAGCCGGAGACCGATCACCGAGGGTGGCAGGTTCTCTGCGGCGAGTGCCTTGAGCTTGCTGAGTTCTTGTGCTGTCCAGGGTTCCGCGGCGTTGCGGATGGACTGCGGCAGGGGTGCCATCGACCTCACTCTTTCTTCCGATTACCCCACCCCGGTTCCCGATTTCCAACGATCGAAAAGTGCGGTCAGTACGACTGGAGCTCGAGCAGGGTGCCGTCGGGGGCTCGGAGGTGGGCGGTGCGGAGGTTCGGGCCCCACTGCGGGCGGTCCTGGGGCGGTGTCAGAACCGTGGCGCCGAGCTTCTCCAGCACCGCGGCCGCCGGGTCCACAGCGTCGACCTTCAGCACCAGCATCGACGCGTCCTGGGACTCCACCTCAGCCGGTAAGGCGGCGGTGTCGATCGTGCTCGCGATCATCGCCCGTCCGAACAGCACCAGACCGGTTTGGCCGTCCAGATCCCAGTTCGCGTACTGCGCCTCGGGGATCACCTTGACCGGCTGAACGCCGTACAGCTCGGCCAGTGCGGGCCGGTAGAAGTCGACGGCAGCCGGGAAGTCGCGGACCAGCAGCCGCGGGTAGAGCGCGTCCATGGGTGAGCATCTCCAATTAGTTGGGAACAACCAACAGTTGGTTCGGGCCTACAATAGCGCGATGGAGACGCTCAGTGGGACGACCACCTTCGTGCTGCACAAGGTGGCGGTGGCCGGCCGGCGCGCGATCGCCGACCGGCTGGCCGAGCGCCCCGGCCTCACGTTGTGGGAGTACGCCGCCCTGGCGGAGCTGGCCGAGCTCGGCCCGTCGGCGCAGAACGCGCTCGCTGCCGCACTCGGGATGGACACCGCCGACATGGTCCGCTTGATGGACGCGTTGATCGAGAAGCGGATGGTCCAGCGAGAGCGCGACCCGGCCGACCGCCGCCGCTACCGGATCACCCTCACCGCCAGGGGCCGGACTGCGCTAAGGACGGCCCAGCAGGCCGTCCGCGACGTCGAGAAGACAACCCTGCAGCCGCTGACCCCGGCCGAGCGCGCGACCCTGCACGCGCTGGTGACGAAGATCCGCACGCGCTGATGCGCGGACCGCCAGGCCATCACAATGTGCCCGGCGACACCGAGTTGCGCTGGGCACGCCTCCTGAGCCGCGGATTGTGATGGCCTGGCGGTCCGCACCTCACCGGTCCGCGGCCGGCCGACGGCGCTGCGCGACCTCCGTCAGCGACCGGGGTTGCCAGGCGGCGTCGGCTTCGTAGAGGTCGGTGCCGGGTGGGACGATCTCGTCGATCTGGTCGAGAACGGCGTCGTCCAGGATCAGGTCGGCGGCCTTCAGCAGGCCTTCCAATTGGTCCATCGTGCGCGGGCCGTTGATCACCGAGGTGACCGCCGGGTGCGTGGTGACGAACGACAGCGCCAGCTCCGGGAGCGTGACCCCGATGCCCTCGGCAACTTCCATCAGCCGCTCGACAGCGTCGTACTTCGCGGCGTTGGCGGGCAGTGATGGGTCGAAACGGTGCGGTGCAAGGGCTGCGCGGCCAGTGGTGAGGTCGATCGGGTGGTCCTTGCGGATCTTGCCGGACAGGAAGCCCCACGCCAGCGGGCTGTACGTCAGCACCCCCATCCCCAGCCGCCGGCAGGTCGGCAGCACCGAGCGCTCGATCCCGCGGCTGATCATCGAGTACGGCGGTTGGTCGGTGCGGAAACGCCCGTACCCGCGCCGCTCCGAGACGTGGTACGCCTCCACCATCTCCTCGGCCGGGAACGCCGAGCACCCGAACGCGCGGATCTTTCCTTGGGAGACGAGATCACTCATCACCCACAGTGTTTCCTCGATGTCCGTGGTGTGATCCGGCCGGTGGACCTGGTACAGATCGATCCAGTCGGTGTCGAGCCGGCGCAGGCTGTCCTCGACCGCCCGCGTGATCCACCGGCGCGAGTTCCCGCTCTGGTTACGGCTCCCGTCGTGCAGCGGGAAGTGCACCTTGGTCGCCAGGACGACGTCGTCCCGGCGTCCCTTCAGGGCTTTGCCGACGATCTCCTCGGACTCGCCGGTGGAGTACATGTCCGCGGTGTCGACGAAGTTGATGCCCTGGTCGAGCGCGGTATGGATGATCCGGACACTGTCCTCGTGGTCGGGGTTGCCGACGGCACCGAACATCATCGTTCCGAGGCAGTGCACACTGACCTCGATCCCCGTCCCACCCAACGTGCGATAACGCATGAACGAACGCCTCCTGTGTCGTGACTCGATGTCCCGGAGGCTAGGAGCTAGACCGCTGTCTAGGTCAAGCCCCGCATAAGGTGGCCGGAGAGCCGAGCTGAGGAGTGCACGTGGGCGGTGTCGACGAGTTCGCGGGGTTGTGGGATCCGGAGCCGGGCTGGCTGAACACGGCCTCCTATGGATTGCCGCCGAGGCCGGCCTGGGAGGCGTTGCAGGCGGTGCTGTCCGACTGGCGGGTCGGCGCCACGAGTTGGGAGCCGTGGGACGAGTCCACGACCCGTTCGCGAGAGTCGTTCGCGCGCATGGTCGGAGCCGACGTACGGGATGTCTTCGTCGGCAGTACGGTCTCGGCGGCGCTGGTCCCGATCGCGGCCGCCCTTCCGGATGGCGCGAAGGTTCTCACCGACGACGTCGAGTTCACGTCGAACGTCTTCCCGTGGAAGGTGCACGAGGACCGTGGCATCGAGGTTGCCGGCGTACCGGGGGACCAGTTGGTCTCGGCGATCCGACCAGGTGTCGACCTGGTCGCGGTGAGTGCGGTCCAGTCGTCGACCGGTGCCGTCCTCGACCTGCCCGCGGTGGTTGCCGCGAGCAAGGAGGTCGGTGCGCTCGTGGCGATCGACGCGAGCCAGGCGATCGGCTGGCTGCCGCTGACCGTGGACGGCATCGTCGTACTCGTCGCCCACACCTACAAGTGGCTGATGTCGCCCCGCGGTGCGACGCTTGGCTACCTCTCGCCGCGACTCCAGGAGCGGTGCCGCCCGATGGCCGCCGGGTGGTACGCCGGTCAGGACGTGCACAGCTCGTACTACGGGACCCGGATGGACCTCGCTGACGGCGCGCGCAGGTTCGACCAGTCGCCGGCCTGGTTCTGCTTCGTCGGTGCCGCACCGGCGCTCGAGTTGGTCGAGGAGATCGGCGTCGAGACGATCAACCGCCACAACGTCGACCTGGCGAACGAGTTCCGCGCCGGCCTCGGTCTGCCGCCGTCGAACAGCGCGATCGTCAGCACCAACATCGCCGGAGCCGACGACGCCTTCGCGGCCGCCGGTATCCGTGCCGCCGTCCGCGACGGCAAGCTCCGCGCGTCCTTCCACATCTATTCCACGCAAGCCGACGTACATCAGGCCCTGACAGCTTTGAAGCCCCTGCTTTAACAGGTAGTTGTGGGTCTAGCTGCCGGGTTAGGGTGCGGCCCATGGGTCTGAGCATCGGGCAGGTGGCGGAGCGGACCGGGCTGAGTGTGCACGCGCTGCGGTTCTACGAGCGGGAAGGGCTGCTCGCGGACCCGGTCCGGCGGGAGTCGAACGGCCGGCGCGTCTACACCGAGGACGACGTCGACTGGCTGGACATGTGCATCAAGTTCCGCTCGTCTGGCATGCCGCTCGACACGATCCGCAAGTACACCGATCTGGTGCGTCAAGGGCCGGGCAACGAGCAGGACCGCCTGGCGTTGCTCCGTAGCCACCAGGACTACGTCAGCGCGCAGATCCAGGAACTCAACGAGTGCTTGAACGTGATCACCCACAAGGTCGACATCTACACCGAGAGTCTCGACGAGGGCACCGCCGACTGCCTCTGGGTAGCCCCCGGACCCACCGACACCTCAGCTGCCTCCTGAGCCACAGCAAGGCCGGTCCCTGACGGCCGGAGGTGGTGGAGGGGTCTGAGTCGTGCGACTGTGGAGAGTGACGGTCGGCGTAGCTCACCGCCGTCGCGACCGGCCCGCAGGGGGGCCGATGTGACGGTGGGTATCGACAGCGCATCGGAAGTGCGCGGCCGAGTGCGGCCAAGCCTCCGTCGGGGGTGGGGGAGTCATGAATCCGAGACGACGCCTGGGGATTTTCACGCTGGTGGTGGCGCTGCTGGGAGCGGCGGTGGCCTGCGGCAACGACGTACCTGAGACGAGGGCCGAGGCCTACGCGGGCCCGGTGACCATCCAGATCGGGACGGCCGACGACGATCCGGACTCGCCCGGCGGGATCGCGATCATGAAGCTGGTTGAACTGGTCCGCTCCGGCTCCGCCGGGGAAGTGCTCATCTATCCGGTCTGGCAGGCGTCCGGGCAGGAATCCGTCGAGTGGGACCAGAAGATCGCCCGGATGGTCAAGGCGAAGCAACTCGGAATGGGGATGGTCCCGGCCAGAGCCTGGGACACCGAAGGCGTGACCTCGTTCCGTGCGCTGAATGCTCCGTTCCTGGTCACGTCGGACGCGCTGGCCGACAAGATCGTCACCAGTTCCGACCTGTCCACCGAGTTGATGTCGGGCCTCGAGGCGGCCGGCGTCACGGGTCTGACGCTGCTGCCGGAGAGCCCGCGCCACACCTTCGGTTTCCGGCACGCTCTGGTGCGGGTTGAGGACTACAACCTCCAGACCATCCGGACACCTCGTTCCGTGCTCAACGAGGCGACCTTCCGGGCGCTCGGCGGGAAGCCGGTCGACATCACCGACAGCAGCTTCGTCCAGGGCGTCCAGGACGGGTCGATGGCCGGCGTCGAGTCGGGATTCAGCTTGGCCCGCGGACTTCCGGCGCCGTCCACCGCGGCCGGGAACGTCACCTTCAACGAGAAGGTGAACACCCTCGTCATCAACCCCGAGGTGTACGCCGGGTTGTCGGAGGCCAACCGGACGGTCCTGCAGACCGCAGTGAAAGACCTGCAGGAATGGGTGCTCGCGAACCGGACCACCGAGGCTGCCAACGCCGTTGCGTTCTGCAATCTCGGGGGAAAGATCGTCACGGCCAGCACCGCGGATCTCGCGGCACTGACCAAGGCGGTCCAGCCCGTGTACGCCGAACTGGCGAAGGATGCGAAGACCCAGGCGCAGATCGAGCGCATCCGCACCCTGAAGCAGTCCATCCAGGTCCCCGCGGAGGACCTGGCAAGTCCGTGTCCGTGACGTGGGTCAGCTAGGGAGGAGGGCAGCCTCCATCGCGGTGAGGGTTCTGCGCATGTTGCCGGCGAGCTGATCGAGCCGGCCCTGGATGACGTGCGCCGCGTGGGTGGGGTCGTTGCGGACGCCCACCCGCAGGCCGCTCTCGCCGGGACCGTGGGTGAAGGTCTGGTGCACCAGGGTCTGCGCGCCTTGCGGTCGCAGGTCGTACTCCCAGTGGGCGAACGGCTCGTCCTCGTCGCCGTACACGTCCCAGCCGAACCTGGCCCGCTCGTCGGCAACCGTGACCACGCACGTCACGTACGTCTCGAACCCGTCCGCGAATCTGTTCCGCGCCTCGAACCGTGCCCCGGCGACGAGCCGGTTGTCGTCGAGCCAGGCGCCGTAGTAACACTCCGGACTCCACTCGCCGTACCGATCCACGGCCGTGATTCCCGCCCACACCTGCTCGACGGGAACCCTCAACACCACCTGGACCTCGGTGCTCGCACCGGTCACTCCGTAGTCGTTCATGCCCCGGACGTCGTACCCACCCGAGCGGCCTCGACATTTCGCCGGCGGTCTTCATAGACGCTGCCTATCGACTGATAGGCAGCATTGCTTTGACCCTGCGATGCTGGCGACGGAATGTTGTATACATGACGAGTGAGGTCGTGGCCGCAGCCCCCGTCCCGGTCCCCGGGCGTGCCCAGCGAGTACGCGAGATAGCCACCGAACTGCGTGGGCTGCGGGGGGCGCTGATCCCGATCCTGCATGCCGTCCAGGAAGAGTTGGAGTACGTCGACCAGACCGACATCCCGGTCATCGCCGACGTCCTCAACATCGCCGTCGCCGAGGTGCACGGCGTGGTCACCTTCTACAAGGACTTCCGCCGGGCGCCGGCCGGACGGACGACGGTCGCGATCTGTCAGGCGGAGGCATGCCGATCAGTCGGTGCGGCCGATCTGGCCGAGCACGCCAAGCGCAGTATCGGCTGCGGTTTCGGTGAGACGACGTACGACGGCCGGATCACCCTCGACGAGATCTTCTGCTTCGGCAACTGCGCCCTCGGACCTGCGGTCCAGGTCGGCGAGAAGTTGCACGGTCGCGTAACACCGGCACGGCTCGACGCCCTTCTCGGGGAGGCCCGATGACGATCCGTGTCTACGTTCCGCGCGACGCGGCCGCACGCTCCGTCGGAGCGGACGAGGTCGCCGAGCGGATCGCCGCGGCGGCCGCCGCTCTCGGTCAGGATGTGCAGGTCGTGCGCAACGGTTCGCGCGGCATGCTCTGGCTCGAGCCGCTGGTCGAGGTCGAGACCGTCGAAGGCCGGGTCGGCTACGGTCCGGTGGCGCCTGAGGATGTCGATGGCCTGCTCGCGGCCGGGATGATCAGCGGCGAGGTCCGCGACATCGGCGCTCACCTCGGCCTCGTCGACGAACTGCCCTGGATGAAGCGGCAGCAACGACTCACCTTTGCCCGGGTCGGGGTGACCGATCCACTCTCCGCCGAGGAGTACACGTCGTACGGCGGGATGCGCGGACTGCGGGCGGCGCTGGCACGGACGCCGGCCGAGGTGGTGGAGACGGTGGTGGACTCCGGGTTGCGCGGCCGTGGCGGCGCCGGGTTCCCGACCGGGATCAAGTGGCGGACCGTGCTCGGGGCCGAGTCCGACCTCAAGTTCGTCTGCTGCAACGCCGACGAGGGCGACTCCGGGACGTTCGCGGACCGGATGCTGATCGAGGGCGATCCGTTCACGCTGATCGAGGGGATGACGATCGCGGCGTACGCCGTCGGGGCCTCGGAAGGATACGTGTACCTGCGGTCCGAGTACCCCGACGCGGTGGCGACGCTCAGGGCCGCGATCGAGATCGCCCGGTCGGAGGGCTGGCTCGGGGACGACGTCCTCGGCTCCGGGTTCGCCTTCGAGCTGCACGTCCGCGTCGGTGCGGGCGCGTACATCTGCGGTGAAGAGACCTCGATGCTGGAGAGCCTCGAGGGCAAGCGTGGACAGGTCCGGGCCAAGCCCCCGATCCCCGCCCTGGAAGGGCTTTTCAACCGTCCGACCGTGGTGAACAACGTGTTGTCGCTGGCAACTGTCCCGGTGATCCTGGCCGAGGGTGCCGCGGCCTACGCGGCGTACGGGACCGGCCGGTCGCTCGGCACGAGCGTGTTCCAGCTCGGTGGGAACGTGGCCCGCGGCGGGATCGTCGAGACCGCGTTCGGCATCACTCTCGGCGAACTGGTCAACGACTTCGGCGGCGGTACGTCGTCGGGCCGCCCGGTGCGGGCCGTCCAGGTGGGCGGCCCGCTCGGGGCGTACCTCCCGGTCGAGCAGTTCGACCTGCCAATGGACTACGAGGCGTTCGCGGCGGCCGGTGCGATGGTCGGGCACGGCGGGATCGTGGTGTTCGACGAGACCGTCGACATGGCCTCGATGGCGCGGTTCGCGTTCGAGTTCTGCGCGGCCGAGTCGTGCGGCAAGTGCACCCCGTGCCGGGTCGGCGCCGTCCGCGGCGTCGAGACGATCGACCGGATCGTGGCCGGTGAGGAGCGGCAGAAGAACCTCGTCCTGCTCGACGACCTGTGTGAACTGATGACCGACGGCTCGCTCTGCGCGATGGGCGGGCTGACACCCATGCCGGTACAAAGTGCCGTCCGCCATTTCGGAAAGGACTTTGGTGCATGACGCTCCTCAAGGAACCCGACTTCGGTACGCCGGCCCGCCCCGGCGAAGCCACCGTCGAACTGACCATCGACGGAATCACGGTGACCGTCCCACCCGGGACCTCGGTCATGCGCGCGGCCAAGCAGGCCGGGGTCGACGTCCCGAAGCTGTGCGCCACCGACAACCTGGAGGCGTTCGGCTCCTGCCGGCTGTGCGTGGTCGAGATCGACGGAGTCCGCGGTACGCCGGCCTCCTGCACGACACCGGTGGCACCCGGCATGTCCGTGCGGACCCAGAACGAACGGCTCGGCAAACTCCGCCGGGGTGTGATGGAGCTCTACATCTCCGACCATCCGCTGGACTGCCTGACCTGTTCGGCCAACGGCGACTGCGAACTGCAGGACATGGCCGGCGTCACCGGCCTGCGCGAGGTCCGGTACGGCTCCGGGGTCGAGGCAGGCGCGAACCACCTGGACCTGCCGACCGACTCCTCCAACCCGTACTTCGACTTCGAGGCGTCCAAGTGCATCGCGTGTTCGCGCTGCGTCCGCGCCTGTGACGAAGTACAGGGAACTCTCGCGCTGACGATCGAGGGCCGCGGGTTCGACTCGAAGGTCGCGGCCGGAGCGGGCGTCTCGTTCATGGAGTCCGACTGCGTGTCCTGCGGCGCGTGCGTGCAGGCGTGCCCGACCGCGACTCTGCAAGAGAAGTCCGTCGTCGAGCTGGGTATGCCGACGCGGTCCGTCATCACCACCTGCGCGTACTGCGGTGTCGGCTGCTCGTTCAAGGCCGAGATGCGCGGTGACGAGCTGGTGCGGATGGTGCCGTACAAGAACGGCGGCGCGAACGAGGGCCACTCCTGCGTGAAGGGCCGGTTCGCGTTCGGGTACGCCAGCCACCCGGACCGGGTGCTGGAGCCGATGGTGCGCGACACGATCGAGGACGAGTGGCGGAAGGTCTCCTGGGACGAGGCGATCTCGTTCACCGCACGTCGGTTGCGCGAGCTCCAGGCGCAGTACGGGCCGGGCGCGATCGGGGCGATCACCTCGTCGCGGACGACCAACGAAGAGGTCTACGCCGTACAGAAGATGGTCCGCGCGGTCTTCGGCAACAACAACGTGGACACCTGCGCGCGGGTGTGCCACTCGCCGACCGGGTACGGCCTGAAGCAGACGTTCGGCGAGTCGGCCGGTACCCAGGACTTCAAGTCGGTCGAGGAGGCCGACGTGATCCTGGTGATCGGCGCCAACCCGACCGACGCCCACCCGGTCTTCGCGTCCCGGATGAAGAAGCGGCTGCGGCAAGGCGCCAAGCTGATCGTGATCGACCCACGGCGGATCGACCTGGTCCGCTCACCGCACATCGAGGCCGCGCACCACCTGCGGCTCGCGCCCGGCACGAACGTGGCGATCATCAATGCGATCGCGCACGTCGTGGTCACCGAGAACCTGGTCGACCGCGCGTTCGTGGCGGATCGGTGCGAGGACTTCGAGACGTGGGAGTCGTTCATCGCGCAGCCCGAGCACAGCCCCGAGGCGGTGGCCGACATCAGCGGCGTACCGGCCGAGGAGATCCGCGCGGCGGCCCGGTTGTACGCGACCGGCGGCAACGGCGCGATCTACTACGGGCTCGGCGTCACCGAGCACAGCCAGGGCTCGACCATGGTGATGGGGATGGCGAACCTCGCGATGGCGACCGGCAACATCGGCCGCCGCGGCGTCGGGGTGAACCCGTTGCGTGGGCAGAACAACGTGCAGGGTTCGTGCGACATGGGTTCGTTCCCGCACGAGTTGCCGGGCTACCGGCACGTGTCCGACGACGGCGTCCGCGAGGTCTACGAGAAGCTCTGGGGTACGCCGCTGCTGAACGAGCCGGGCCTGCGGATCCCGAACATGTTCGACGCCTCGATCGAGGGATCGTTCCGGGGTCTGTTCGTGCAGGGTGAGGACATCGCGCAGTCCGACCCGAACACGCAGCACGTGTTCGCGGCGCTCGGTGCTCTGGATTTGCTGGTAGTGCAGGACCTGTTCGTCAACGAGACCGCGAAGTTCGCGCACGTGCTGTTGCCGGGGACATCGTTCCTGGAGAAGGACGGCACGTTCACGAACGCCGAGCGGCGGATCAACCGGGTTCGCCCGATCATGGCCCCGGCGACCGGCAAGCAGGAATGGGAGATCGTCTGCGAGATCGCCCAGGCGATGGGCTACCCGATGCACTACGACTCGGCGAGCCAGATCATGGACGAGATCGCGCAGACCACGCCGACGTTCATGGGCGTCTCGTTCAAGAAGCTGGACGAGGTCGGCTCGATCCAGTGGCCGTGCAACGTGGACTTCCCGAACGGGATGCCGATCATGCACGAGGAGGAGTTCACCCGCGGCAAGGGGCGGTTCATGGAGACCGTGTACGTGCCGACCACGGAGCGGTCGACGCGGAAGTTCCCGCTGATCCTCACCACCGGGCGGATCCTGTCGCAATACAATGTCGGCGCCCAGACCCGTCGTACGGCGAATGTCGCCTGGCACCCGGAGGACATTCTGGAAATGCATCCGCACGACGCCGAGGTCCGCGGGATCGAGGACGGCGACCAGGTCGCACTGTCGAGCCGGGTCGGCCGGACCGAGTTGCGAGCCAAGCTGTCCGACCGGATGCCGGTCGGGGTCTGCTACACGACGTTCCACCACCCGGTCACCGGGGCGAACGTGATCACCACCGACAACTCCGACTGGGCCACGAACTGCCCGGAGTACAAGGTGACCGCGGTCCAGGTCGACCTGCTGCCCGACCGGGTGGCCACCCGGGCCGAACGCGAGCCTGCCGTTGCCGGCGGCAACCGATGAGCGCCGGACTGCCCCCGCACGTCCGGCTGGCGAACGAGATCGCCGCCCAGTTCGCGCACCGCCCACCCACGGACGCCGCCACCGCGGTCGCCACCCACATGAACGCCGTCTGGGACCCGCGCATGAAGGCAGCCCTGATAGCCCACGTCCAATCCGGAGCCGAGGACCTGGACCCCATCGCCGCCCTAGCAGCCCAGCAGCTGGCCACCAAGTGACCACAGACCACGACCCGGCCCTCCAGCAGCTTGGCGAGGGCAGGGCTGAGGTTTCGGATCCCGGCCGTGAGCTTCGGGCGCGGCGGGCTGATGTTTCGTGGGATTTCGCTCGGCAGGTGGCTCATGCCGCGGGGACGCCACTGGGGGCGGTCTCGCGGAGTTTGAGCGACGCGGATGGGCTCACGCTGGCCGCGCCGCTGGTTTCTACGGTTGCCGTGCCTCCGGTGGATCGCTCCGCCATGGATGGGTTTGCGGTGCGGGGCACCGGACCCTGGCGCGTGGTCGGACATGTGGGGATCAGGTGCGCTGACCTCGTGAGGTTGGAGGAGGGCGAGGCCTGCGGCATTGTGACGGGCGCCGCGGTGCCGGCGGACGCGACCTCGGTGATGCGGTCCGAGGACAGCCTGTTGCTCGGCGACCGCCTCGACGGCCCAAGCGACGAAGGCAAGCACATCAGGCGGGCCGGAGAAGAATGCAAGGCCGGTGAACAACTCCTGCCGGCCGGCGTCACCGTCGATCCGGCCGTCCTCGGCCTAGCCGCAACCGTCGGGCGCAACCGCCTGACCGTCATCCCGAAACCACGCGTAGCCGCCCTCGTCACCGGCGACGAACTCGCCCACCGCGGCCCGTCCGGACCGGGCCGGGTCCGCGACGCCATCGGCCCGATGCTCCCCGGCCTGATCACCCGCGCCGGCGCCGTAGCCGCATCCGTCAGGCACCTCGCCGACTCCGGCGCCGACCTGATCAACGCCCTCGACACAACAGACGCCGAGCTGATCCTCGTCTCCGGCTCGTCCGCCTCCGGCCCAGCCGACCACCTCCGCCCGGCGCTGTCCGCCCTCGGCGCCGAGCTGATCGTCGACGGCGTCGCCTGCCGTCCCGGCCACCCTCAAGCCCTTGCCCAGCTGCCCGACGGCCGGCTGGTCATCGGCCTCCCCGGCAACCCCTTCGCCGCGCTCGTCGCGTTCCTCACCCTCGGCGTCTCGGCCGTCCTCCGCATGCGCGGCCTCCCGCTCCCGAGCCTCACGCTCACCCCCATCCCCGGCGGCCTCCAGTGCCACCCTCGCAGCACCCGCCTCGTCCCGGTCCGCCTCGAGCCGTACGGCGCCGTACCGGTTGGGCATGGCGGATCCGCAATGCTCCGTGGTCCAGCCGCAGCCGATGGACTGGCCGTCGTCGACCCCGGCCCGGCCGAAGCGATCGCCGCGAGACTGCTGCCACTCGATCCAGGAGCACGCCCATGGGCCGTGTGATCGCCCGCCGTCCAGTACTGCGTCTCGGCCCGGGAGGCGAGCGGAAGCGCCCGGACTCGATCGCCGTCGAGGAACCGCTGGAGATCCGCGTCGACGGCAAACCTCTCGCCGTCACCATGCGAACCCCCGGACACGATGTCGAGCTGGCACACGGATTCCTGCACACCGAAGGCGTGATCGGCAGCGTCGACGACATCCGCGAAGCGCGGTACTGCGACTCCTTCGACGACGAAGGCCGCAACACCTACAACGTCCTCGACCTCGGCCTCGCACCTGGCGTACCGCCGCCGCTCGCGGGTGTAGAGCGCAACTTCTACACCACGTCATCCTGCGGCGTCTGCGGCAAGGCGTCCCTGGACGCAGTCCGGGTGAAGACGCGATTCTCCCCGGCAGACGATCCGATGACCGTGCCATTCGACGTACTCGCCGGACTGCCCGACGCGTTGCGGGCCAAGCAGCAGGTGTTCGACCGGACCGGCGGCCTGCACGCGGCCGGCCTGTTCACAGCGACCGGTGAACTGCTGGTCGTCCGCGAGGATGTTGGCCGCCACAACGCCGTCGACAAGGTCGTCGGCTGGGCAGTCCTCGGCGGCATGATCCCGGCCGCCGGTTGCATCCTGGTCGTCTCCGGGCGTACGTCGTTCGAGCTCGCCCAGAAGACTGTGATGGCGGGCATCCCGGTCCTCGCCGCCGTCTCCGCGCCGTCCTCCCTCGCGGTCGATCTGGCGGAGGAGGCCGGGATCACCCTGGCCGGCTTCATCCGCAACGGCAGTATGAACGTCTACACCCGCCCGGATCGCATCACGACCGCGGCCGAAAGGCTCACCTCACCAGCGTGAGCCGGCCCGTAGAGCGCCTCCCCGCGCTCTTCGAGAAAGGCCCAGTAGCGGTCGCCGAAGGACCAGTGCCACCACTCGGTCGGGTAGTTCACCAGCCCGGCCGCGGACAGTACGTCGGCCAGCAACGCCCGGTTGGTCCGCGCCTCCCTGCTGATGTTGGTCGCGTCGAAGAAGCACGCGCCCTTGCTCTGCTCGGGTGTCGCGTCGATCGGCGTACCCAGGTCGAGCGGGCCGTGTGCGCCGATCAGCGTGAGGTCGACCGCGGCGCCGGCGACGTGCGGGGCCACCTCGACCGGGGACACGAACCGGCTCGCGAGCACGTGAACGTCGTGATCGGAGATGCCCGGGTGCAGCCGCTCGAGCTCGGCCCGGTAGCCGTCGTAGATCTCCTGCTGGCTCTCGATCGGCCGGAGCCCTTCCACCACGTGCAGTTGAATCCCGGCCGGCAGGAAGGTGTCCGCCACCGCCAGCCGGTCGGCCACGCTCTCGCGGGCGAACTGCTGGTTCGGCGTCGAGATACTGCGGGTGTACAGGTCGACCAGCGGTTCGCCGGTCTCCACCACAGGGATGGTGGTGATCCGCTCGTCACTCAGTAGGACGGTCATCCGTTCGCCACCGCCGTCCGCAGCAGGGTGTCGACCACGTCGGCGTAGCTCATCCCGGCCGCCGCCCACATCCGCGGGAACTGCGACGCCGGGGTGAACCCGGGGAACGTGTTGATCTCGTTGACCACCGGCTCGCCGTCGGCCGGGACGAAGAAGTCCACCCGGGCCAGCCCTTCACAACCCAGGACCTCGAACACCTCGATCGCCGTACGCCGCAGCCGCTCGGCCAACGCAGGATCCAGCGGCGCCGGTACGACGAAACGTGTGGCACTGCTGTCGTACTTGGCTGTCGCGTTGAAGAACGGCTGGGACGGATCACTGTGGATCTCCAGCGCGGGCGCGGTGTCGACCAGGCCATCGGGGAACTGCAGCACGGCCAGGTCGATCTCCCGGCCGGCCATCTCCCGTTCGACCAGTACGTGCGGATCGAGATCGGCGGCGTCCGCGATCGCCTGCGCAAGCGAGACCAGATCGGTCGCCCGGGTCACGCCGTAGCTGGAACCGCCGTTGCCCGGTTTCACGAAGACCGGGAAGTCGAGGCCGGCCGCCTTGATCGTCTGCATCGCGGCCTCGGTGTCGGTGAGATCCGGTCCGCTGAGTGTCACGCCCGGAGTGACTGCGATGGCGTGGGCTTTGAGGACCGCCTTGGTGAGGTGCTTGTCCAGACCGACCGCGCTCGCCGCGACGCCGCCGCCGACGTACGGGACCTTCAGTTGGTTGAGGAATCCCTGCAGGGTGCCGTCCTCGCCGCCCTCGCCGTGCAGGGCCGGGACGGTGACGTCGCA
This sequence comes from Kribbella sp. NPDC050281, assembly GCF_040655855.1. Lineage (NCBI taxonomy): Bacteria > Bacillati > Actinomycetota > Actinomycetes > Propionibacteriales > Kribbellaceae > Kribbella > Kribbella sp. NPDC050281. The sequence continues at coordinate 31,871 of NZ_JBFAKS010000008.1, forward strand.
GGCCTGCAGGATCTCGATCGCCTCGTGCTGCCCGTCGACCCAGTTGCCCTCGACATCGATCACCAGCGGGATCGCCGTGTGGCCGAGGATTTCGACCGCCTTGGCGATACCTCTGCCGCTCGCCAGTGAGACCCGGTGTTCGGGGCTCGCACCGCCCATCACTACCGCGACCTTCATCGGTTGCCTTCCTCGTAGCGTCGGGGCACCCGGGATCCGATGCCGCAGTAGATCTCGTGCGGGATGGTGCCGGCCCAACCGGCCCAGTCCCTGGCGGTCGGCTCACCCTGGGAGCCGTCGCCGAAGACAGTCACCGGTTCGCCCGGCTCGAGCGCCAGGTCACCGGCTTCGACGACGAACTGGTCCATTGCGATCCGCCCGATCACGGGCATCCGGGCGCCCCGGCAGAGAACAGTCGCCTGACCGGCCGCGGCCCGCGGGATGCCGTCGGCGTACCCGAGTGGGACCAGCGCGACCGTGGTGTCCCGCGGCGCGATGTAGTCGTGGCCGTACGAAACCCCTTCACCGGCGTGGATCCGGCGTACCTGAGCCAGCTTGCTCATCAGCCGCATCGCCGGCCGCAGCCCGATGCCTGTCTCGTCGATGCCGTACAGACCGGCGCCGATCCGGACCAGGTCGCAGTCCGGCGCGTCCAGCGTGATCGCACCGGCCGAGTTGGCCAGGTGTACGACGCTCGGCCGCAGACCGGCCCGTCGCGCGAGACTCACCCCGGTCCGCAGGAGCTGGAGCTGCCTCTGGCTTTGCACGGCGTCGGCGGAGTCGCCGTGCGAGAGGTGGGACCAGATCCCGCGGACCGTGACGGCGCCGAGCGCCTCGTAATGCGCCGCCGCACGGGTGAGCTCGATCCACTGGTCAGGTGCACTGCCGGCCCGGTGCAGTCCGGTGTCCAGCTTGAGGTGCACGCAGTGGACGGACGGGATCGAAACGACGCGCTGGAGTTCCGCGATCGTCGAGACGCTCACATCCACGTCGACATCGCCGAGCAGCATCAGCTCCGCGGCGTCGTACAGCCAGGTGAGAATCGGAGTGGTCAGTCCGCCCGCGCGCAACTGCAGTGCCTCGTCGGCGCGAGCGACACCGAGCCAGGTCGCCCCGGCCTCGACCGCGGCCCGGGCCACCGGTACAGCGCCGTGGCCGAAGGCATCCGCCTTGACCACGGCCATCACGTCCTGCGGGACGAGCCGCTGGAAGGTCCGGACGTTGTCGCGGACAGCCGAGAGGTCGACGACCGCCTCGGAAAGCCCGGCAATCCCACGTGTCGCCGGGCGGTGGCGAGACTGAACCAGGTGCATGACCGCCATTGTTGTTTCTGGCAACCATCAGGATCATCGGAGTAAGGAAGGATGTTGCCCGGGCCGGACGTACGACTCTGGTAGTACGAGTTGGCATGCCCTGGGCTGACCTGCCTCGTCATAATGGACGAGTGGAGGCCACCGATCACCTGAAGGCATCGCTCCTCGCGGCGATCGCGTTGGCGAACACTTTCGGCTCCGCCTGGCGTCAGGGACGGCCCGCGACAACGCCCTCCACGGAAGCCGTTGGCAGTGTGCTGCGGCTGACCACCAACCGCGTCGGCTCTCCGGATCCCGCGGACTACGCCTCCGGCGGCAAGACCTTGTACGACGCCCTCAGCCGACTACCGGAGGTCGATCCGGCGGTCGACCTGGTGAACGACTTACTCCGGGTAACCAAGGCCGCGCCGCAGCTCGTCCGGGACGAGGGCGCACCGTGGCACCTGCACTTCGCCGGTCCGGACGCGTCCGAGGCGACCGGTTGGCTGGCCGAGTTCGCCACCGCCGTCGCGATGCTGCTCGGCAGTGACGACGTCCATCGCCTTCGCCGGTGCGAGGCGGAGCGGTGCGACGACCTCTTCCTGGACGCGACCAAGAACCGCACGCAGCGGTTCTGCTCAACGGCCTGCCAGAACCGCACCAAGGTCGCCGCCCACCGGGCCCGCACCGCCTGACCCGGTCGCCGTCACCATCGTTGCTTCCGGCAACCAGCCGAGCTTCGTGTACAGGTGAACGCCTTCGGTGGTGGCCATCAGCAGACCGGTCCGTGCGCCGCGGGCGATTGCTCGTCGGCTGAGGGCGCCCATCACCACGCTGCCGAGTCCGCGCCGCCGATGGGCCGGATCGGTGTGGATGTCATGCATCACCGCATCATTGTCGACAATCGCCACCATGCCGCGCGCCGCGACTTCACCGTGGTGCAGCAGCCGCAGATACTCCAGTGATCCGTCGGTCTCCGCCGTCAGTTCGTACGACGTCGGTGGCTCCGGCTGCGGGTGATCGGCGAGATCGATCGACATCAGGACCTTCTGCTCGGCGAAAGTCTGCAATCCAGCCGCGCGGAGCCGCCGCGCGATCTCGTCGCCGTGCTGGGTGGTGACAGTCAGCCAGACATCCTCGGCCGCTTGCGCCACCAGCTGGTCGACGACCGCTGCGTCGTCCGCACGGGCGAACAGTTCCCGGTCGCGTCCGGGCAACCGCAGTACGACGGCGAGCGCATCGTCGTACTCGATCGCCGGCTCGAGCCCACGGCATCGCCGCCAGCCGTCCACCCACCGCCTGAGGAGATCGTCCATGCGGAGAGTGTAACTGTTTATCGTTTGATAGTCAGTTACTCCCGTCCGAGCACGAAGGTCTGGATGGCGACCACCGCGCCGCCGCGGGCCCACTCGCTGAAGTCGGCCGGCTGGAGCACCATCGGCAGTTCCGCGCTGGACGGGTGCCGGTCGGCGTGGAGCCCGGCGAGCAGGTCGTCGTGCGCGACGTCGGCCAGCCGGACGCCCTCGCCGCCGAGGACGACGAGTTCGGGCAGGGTGAAGTTCGCGGCCGCCGCGATCAGTCGGCCCAGCGCGCGGCCGGCGCGACTGATCACCTGGCTCGCGGCCGGATCGCCTCTGGCTGCGAGGTCGAGGCACTCCTCGTAGTCGACCGACCGGCCGAGCGCCGTGCCGACCTGTTCGGTGATGGCGCCGACTGTCAGCATGCTGATCGCGCAGCCGTGGTGCCCGCGATCGCAGCGGGGTCCGTCCGGCAGCAGGGGGTAGTGGCCGATGGTGCCGATGCTCGTGTCCGGGCTGTCCACGATCCGATTGTGGACAATCAGCCCGTATCCGACCCCGGCCCCGATCGTCAGCAGCACGAAGCGGTCGATGCCGCGGCCCGCGCCGAACCAGTGGGTCGCCTCGGTCAGCGCGACCAGGTCGTTCGCGATCACGACCGGCGTACTGGTGTGGGCGGCGAGGATCTCGCCGAACGGTACGTCGACCCAGTTCAAATACGGCCCCCAACGGACCTCGGAGCTGTTCGCCACCCGGCCGCCGAGGGCCACGCCGAGACCGGTGATCGGTCCCGGCGCCTGGACCGCGAGGTCGTCGGTGAGCTCGAGAACGAGCGCGGCCACCGCGGACGGTGTCGGATCGGTCAGCGGCCGCTCGGCACTCGCGATCACCTCGGCCCGCAAGGTCGTGAGTACGCCGATCGCCGTGTCGCCAGTGAGTTTGACGCCGACGAAGTGGTGGGCGCCGGGATCGAGATCGAGCGGCTGCGAAGGCCGGCCGACCCGGGCGTCCGTCGGTCCTCCGGCGACCTCGACCAGCAGGCCGGACTCCACCATCGGTTTGGTCAGCCGGGTCAAACTGCCCGGTGACAAGCCCACGCGGCGTGACAACTCGGCGCGCGACAGCGGGCCGTCGAGCAGGATCTCCAACGCCACCTGCCGCGACGGTCCGGTCAGCGGACGCCACTCACCCATTTCGACAGGGTAGCCGCGCAGGCTGGGGCTGGACGCCGGGACGTGACCCGGTCCGCGGTTCTGGCCGCACAAGCCCCGGCGTCGAGATCAACCCAACGTCGTGTAGGTGTCCACACCCCTCGAAATGGTGAACGCACCGACGGCGCCGTACCCAATTCTTTACGAAGTATGCCCCCACCCGGCCGGAAAAGATCGGGGACAACGCTGTCAGAAAAGTAACCCCGGCCAGCGCCTGCAGGACGGATAAAAACGTCGGGCGGATCAGCGGCCGCGGGCTGTCAGGCCGGGGAGGACCAGAGTCAGCCACCGGGATCGCACCGCCGGAGGCTGGTCGGTCGGGGCTGTGTTGATCAGCAGATAGAAGTCCTGGACCGTCACATCGCCGTGCAGATCTCCGTCGTCCTTGGCGGCCTGGATCAGTTCCGCGAAGGCCGTGCCGGTGCGATCTTCGACGAGTTCGTCGGTCGGATAAGCGCCGAGCAGGCGGGCCGCCGCCTTCACCGCGTGGTCCGTGGCGGATGCCTCCAGCACGCGCTCGACGAGTCCGAGGATCTCGTCCATCGCCTTGGCGCCGCCGGCCGTCCTCTCCCGGGCCGCCTCGATGTCGTCGGCGACGCGATCCAGATGCTCCGTGAGGACTGCACCGACCAGGTCGGTCTTGTTCGGGAAGTGCCGGTACAGCGTGCCGACGGCCACCCCGGCGGCCGCGGCGATCTCGTCCATCCCGGCGTCCGGTCCCTGCAGGGTGATCTGTTCCCGGGCGGCGTCCAGGATCTTCGTCCGGTTGCGGACCGCGTCGGCGCGCGGGCTCATGGGCCTCCTCGGCTGGGCGTTGCAATATCGTGAACGCTGGTTCATGATAGGCGTGAACCAGCGTTCAGCTTATCCCCTGGGAGTGCCATGACAGCCAGGATCGCCCTCGTCACCGGCGCCTCGTCCGGTATCGGCGAGGCCACCGCGCGGAAACTGCACGCGCTCGGGTACGTCGTGTACGGCGCCGCCCGCCGCGTCGACCGGATGGAGAAGCTGGCCGCCGACGGCATCCGCACAATCGCCATGGACGTCACCGACGACGATTCGCTGCGCACCGGGGTCGACCGCATCCTCAGTGAGACGGGGCGCATCGACGTACTGGTGAACAACGCCGGCTATGGGTCGTACGGCGCCGTGGAGGAGGTGCCGCTGGATGAGGCGCGGTACCAGTTCGAGGTGAATGTGTTCGGTGCCGCCCGGCTGATCCAGTTGGTGTTGCCCGGGATGCGGGCGCAGCGGAGCGGCACGATCGTGAACATCAGCTCGATGGGCGGCAGGATCTACACCCCGCTCGGAGGTTGGTACCACGGCACGAAGTTCGCACTGGAAGCACTCAGTGACTGCCTGCGCCTGGAGGCCAAGCCCTTCGGCATCGACGTGGTCGTGATCGAGCCGGGCAGCATCCAGACCGAGTGGGGTGACATTGCCGCGAGCAACCTCCGCAAGGTCTCCGCCGACGGTCCTTATGCCGAACGAGCAGACGCCATGGCTACTTCGATGAGCTCCGAAGCCAATGCCCGCCGGAACTCCCCGCCCACAGTCATCGCCGATGCCATCGGCAAGGCCGTCACTGCCCGCCGTCCCCGAACCCGCTACACCGCCGGCTTCGCCGCCAAACCCCTGATCACGCTCCGCCGCGTCCTCCCGGACCGCGCCTTCGACGCGCTGATCAGCCGGCTGACCGGCACCGCGGTGTAGCGCTACCGCGGGAGCTTGCGGGTGTCGATCAACTGTTGGGCGACGTCGCGGAGTTTGGTGTTGGTGTCCTGGGAGTAGCGCTTGAGGATGGCGAAGGCCCGGTCGCCGTCGACATCGAAGCGTTCCATCAGGATGCCCATCGCCTGACCGACGAGCTTGCGAGCGTCGACCGCCTGCGCCATCGACTCCTCATGCCGGGCAGACGCGAGGGCGACGGAGGCATGCCGCGCAAGGATGTGGGCGATCGCCTCGTCGTCCTCCGTGAACGCATCCGGGATCGGGCTGTAGAGCCCAAGCACACCGACGGTCGCACGAGCCGCCTCACCAGTGGCCAGCGGGACGTCGAGCACGCTGCGCACCCCGAGCGCAGCAACCTTCGCGGCCCACTCCGGCCAGCGGTCGTCGGCGGTGGTGGTGTCGCGGATCAGGACCGTGGATCGGTCCCGCAACGCGGTGACCAACGGACCCTTCTGAGAAGTGAGCTGCAGGTCGTACACGTCCCTGACGACCGGATCGGTGACCGCGGCGATCTCCGGCTGTGATCCACGGGAGTACAGCGCGACCCCGGCGTACGTGCAGTTGAGCGCCTGGAGGGCGAACTGAACGACGGCATCGACCGTCTCGTCCACCCCCGGGGCGTCGTGCAGCTCGATCGCCAGACGCGCGAACGCGTCCGCCGACGTCGCGGCGAGATCCTGATCGGTCATCACAGGGACTCCAGTCGTGCTCGAGCCATCGGGCACCCCGTGGCTGGAGTGATCCTCAGGAGACATGATGCAGCCCCCTGGCCGGAAAATGTTAGCCGGGCCGCCCACCGAATTTTCTGGGTCGCTGGACCCAGAACGCTACAGTGAAGCCCATGACGGACTTCTCCGCTCTGCTGAGCGGCCAGACCAGCTGGCGGCGGGAGTTCGCGGCACCGATGCGTGCCTTCCTGCGGACCGAAGCGGGCAGTTCCGGCGTCCTCGCCGCGGCCATCGTGGTCGCCCTGCTGTGGGCCAATGTCGCCCCCGGTCTGTACGAGGATTTCTGGCGGACAGAACTGTCCGTCGGCCTCGGGAACAACGTCCTGAGTCTCGACCTACGGGAGTGGATCAACAGCGGTCTGATGACGCTGTTCTTCCTCGTCGTCGGTTTGGAGGCGCGCCGCGAATTCGACCTCGGTGACCTGCGCGAGCGCAGCCGGTTCGTCCTGCCGCTGCTGGCCGGCGTCGCCGGCATGATCGTGCCGGTCCTGATCTATCTCGCCTTCAACGTGGGCGGCGACGGCGCGCACGGCTGGGGTGTCGCGATGTCGACCGACACCGCACTGGCGCTCGGGCTGCTGGCCCTGGTCGGCCGCGGTGTACCCGATCGGATCCGGATCTTCCTGCTGACGGTGTTCGTCGTCGACGACCTCCTCGCGCTGGTCGTGATCGGCGTCGTCTACAGCGAGAACGTCGACCTGATGATGCTGGCGGCGGCGATCGTCGCGTTCGCCATCGTCCTGACGCTCGCCATCTACCGGGTCCGCATCGCCTGGCTGTACGTCGTACTCGGTGTGGTCATGTGGGCCGCATTGCTCACGAGTGGCGTCGACCCCGTCGTCGCCGGACTCGCGATCGGCCTGACGGCAACGGCGTACACACCGGGGCGTGAGGAACTCGAGCAGGCGACCGGGCTGGTCCGCCTGTTCCGCGAGCAGCCGACGCCCGAACTGGCGCGGTCCGCGACGGTCGGACTGACCGCGACGATCTCACCGAACGAGCGCCTGCAGTTCCTGTACCACCCGTGGACCAGCTACCTGATCGTCCCGCTGTTCGGCCTGGCCAACGCCGGCATCCCGATCGACCTGGACTTCCTCGGCCGGGCGTACACCGCGCCCATCACGCTCGGCATCCTGATCGGGTACGTCGTGGGCAAGCCGGTCGCGGTGATCGGTGTGTCCTGGCTGCTGGACCGCGCCACCGGCGGCCGCTTCCGCCCGCAGGTCGGCTGGGCCGGCGTGATCGGCAGCGGCACCATCGCCGGCATCGGGTTCACCGTGTCGTTGCTGATAGCAACGATTGCCTTCGAGGGGCAGGAGTTGGTGGAGGCCAAGCTCGGCCTGCTGTCGGCGGTCGTGGTGGCGTCCGCCCTGACCTGGCTGGTGTTCCGGACCGCGAAGCTGCTCTCGCCACCGAAGAAGGCGCTGGCGCTCCTCGGCGACGCGGAGCAGTTGGTCGACCTGATCGACCCGGTCGATCCCGAACGCGACCACATCCGCGGTCCGCAGGACGCGTCGGTGACGCTGGTCGAGTACGGCGACTTCGAGTGCCCGTACTGCGGAATGGCGGAGCCCATCGTCCGCGACCTGCTCCTGGACGACGACCTGCGGTACGTCTGGCGCCACCTACCTCTGAGCGACGTGCATGCGCGGGCGCAGATCGCGGCCGAGGTCTCGGAGGCAGCGGCTGCCCAGGGTGCCTTCTGGGAGATGCACGACCTGCTGCTCGCGAACCAGGACAAGCTGCAGCCGGCCGACCTGCTCGGGTACGCCGGTCAGCTCGGACTCGACACGGACCGGTTGCACGACGAGGTGAAGCGGCACGTCGCGGCGGCCCGGGTCGCACAGGACGTGGAGTCGGCCGATCTGAGCGGTGTCTCCGGGACGCCGACGTTCTTCATCAACGGGCAGCGGCACTACGGCGCGTATGACGTCGACACGCTGAAGGCGGCGATCCACGTGGCCCGGGCGCGGGCGAAGATCAGTCGCCGGGACTGACTGGATCTTGTGGTACCAGGGCATTTCTGCCACTGTCGCGAGGTGGCGCGGATGCCTGACGCTGGTGGCTCCCATGAGCGTTAAGGAGCCCACCATGACCGTTCTGACCTCGGTTGTTCTGCAGACGCCCGCTGCCGGGCGCGACGCCGCCGTCGCGCACTTCGCCGGCCGGTTGTCGTTCGAGGCCGACGTTTCCGACGTGGCCGCGGACATCGGTGCCGGGGCCCCAGGCTGGGTCCTGATCGACAGCCGCAGCCAGGAGAGCTGGGACCAGGGTCACGTGCCCGGCGCGGTCCACCTGCCGACCCGCGAGATCGCTGCCCGCGCGGCGTCCGTCGTACCCGACGGTGTGACAGTGGTGACGTATTGCTGGGGGCCGGGGTGCAACGGGGCGACCAAGGCGGCGCTGGAGTTCGCCAGGCTCGGGTATCCGGTGAAGGAGATGATCGGCGGGTTCGAGTACTGGACCCGGGAGGGGTTGCCGGTCGAGACGGCCGACGGCATCGAACGCCGGGCGACCGATCCGCTCACCGCGCCGCTCGGGATCGCCTGCGCTTGCTGACCGGGCTCAGAGACCGGCCAGGTAGTCAGCGTTGCCTCGGATCGCCGCCTCGTAGCGCTTGATCTCCGCGCTGTCCACGCGGTCGGCGATGACGAGCAGCAAGGACGCCAGTGCCTTGTCCTTCTGTCCGGCCGCGTGGAGGGTGAGTGCCTTGAACACCCGCAGCGAGTCCGACTCCGGGAACTCCGCACAGGCCTTCTTGAACACGTCCAGCGAGTCGTCGAACCGGTCGAGGTTGCGCAGCGTGCTGCCGTACTGCAGCAGGCACTTGCGTCGCGTCTCCCCGCTCAACCCGGGCAGCGCGCGCTCGTAGTACTCGATCGCCTTCGCTTCCTGCCCGTCGGTGTCGTACGACCCGCCGACCTCGTACAGCACGTACGGGTTGTTCGGATGCTCGGTCAGCAACCGCTCGAAGAAGTCGATCGTCGGCTGCATGTTCGACCGGTCCCGCCGGCCGAACGCCTCCTCGATCGTCGCGGCCAACTCCGGCGTCAGTTCTGTTGTCACCACTCCATCATGCCGTGTCCGGCGGGACCGCCGGCGTGCGGCGTTGCTGCCAGGGCCACGAGCCGGAGATCTCGACCTCCAGAGCGAAGCTGAGGACGGTGCGGATGACGACGATCAGGCCCAGGATGAGGACGGATTGGGCCGAGGTGTCGACGATGATCGAGCGGATGATGTCGCCGACGATCAGGATCTCCAGGCCGAGGAGGATGACTCGGCCGAGGTTGACGCGCAGGCGCTGGTAGGTGTTCGTGCCGCCCTTCAGTACGTCGTACACGTAGCGGATCAGGACGACCGCGAGGCCGATCGCCATGATGAACACGCCGGCGCCCTCGATCACCCGCGCCACGTCGGCGAACACGGCCTCGAAGTCCACCGTCCACAAGTACCAGTCAGGCGGCCGCCGTGGTGGCTGCCTCGCCGGGCCGGATGTTCTGGTTCAGGTGGAAGACGTTGTCCGGGTCGTACGCCGTCTTGAGCGCGACCAGCCGGGCCAGCTTCGCCGGCGGGAACGCACGGCTGATCGGGTCGCCGTTGAGCGTGTTCATGTAGGCCCCGTTCGCGTACGGCGCCAGCGTCGCGGCGTACTCGCGCAACTGGGTGATCCGTGCCTCGTCCTCCGCCGGGTCCTCCCATCGCGTCGCGGTGACGAACTCGAACAGCGTGTCCCGGTGGCTGAACGCAGCATCGTCATCCGGTACGTCGGCGATCGCACCGCCGTACGCCTGCAGGCTCGCAGCCACACCAGGTGTCCGCAGCAACGCACGGATCGCGTCATCCGGCATCGCCTTGAAGTAGTGGCCCTTCCAGTAGCGGCGGTAGCGGTGTCCCTGCACGCTGTCGTCCCGACTCTGCAAGGTCAAGTACGGCATCTCCTCGATGGACTCATCCAGCACAGGACCCAGCGCACGGAACGACGGCAGCAGGTTGTAGCCGCCTTTCCCGACCCACACGTACCCGACGGTGACGGTGTCCGCCTTGATGCTGGCGGTGAACGTCGCCTCCCGCGGTGCGTTCGCGTTGAGTTCCCGCCAGCCCCGCAGTACAGGGAAACCTGCCGACGCCGGATAGGTGAACTCGGCAACCAACGCCCGCGTCCCGACCTGGTGCAGGCGGAACTCGAACGACGTGACGATCCCGAAGTTCCCGCCACCACCGCGCAGTCCCCAGAACAGCTCCGGGTTCTCCTCGGCACTCGCGCGAACCACCTCGCCGTCCGCCGTGACCACCTCGTACGACGCCACGTTGTCGCAGGCGAGGCCGAACTGCCGGGCCAGCCAGCCCATCCCGCCGCCGAGGGTCAGGCCGCCGACGCCGGTGTGCGAGACGTTGCCCGCGGTCGTCGCCAGACCGTGTTCCTGCGCGGCCCGGTCCAGCTCGCCCAGCAAGGCGCCACCCTGGATCCAGGCCAGTTGCCGGTCCGGATCGATCCGGACCGCGTTCATCGGCGTGAGGTCGATCATCAGGCCGCCGTCCGGTACGGCGAGACCGGCGATGTTGTGGCCGCCGCAGCGGACCCCGATCTCGAGTCCGGCCGTCCGCGCGAACCGGACCGCGGCCACCACGTCGGCGGTGTCGTGGCACCGGGCGATCACGGCGGGGCGACGGTCGACCATCGCGTTCCAGACGGTGCGGGCCTCGTCGTAGCCGGCGTCGCCGGCGCGTAGCAGGGTGGTCATCGTTCTGGCTCCTTCGCAGCGGGTTGTGTCCACCACCCTGACAGCGAAGCGGTACTCCGATAAGGTCCAGTTTCGTGAGCCGAATCAGGACCAGTTCAGGCGCCGGTGAGTTGTTGGTCGAGCTCCGCCGGGACGCCGGAGTGCCGCTGCATCAGCAGCTCGAAGGCGGGATCCGGGCTCGCATCCGCGAGGGCCTGCTGCGCGCCGACACCGTGATGCCATCGACCCGCGCGCTGGCTGACGACCTCGGATTGTCGCGTGGCGTCGTGGTCGAGGCCTACCAGCAGTTGGTCGCGGAGGGATACCTGGTCAGCCGGGGCGGAGGCTACACGCAGGTCGCGCCGGTGGAGATCGCCGAGCCGGACGGCGCGGTTGCGAAGCCGGCCGGGGAGCCGCGGATCGACTTCCGTTACAGCCGTCCGGACGTCTCGCAGTTCCCGCGCGCCGCGTGGCTTCGCTCGATCCGGCGGGTCCTGAACGAGACGCCGTACCAGAGCCTCGCCTATCTCGACGGGCGCGGCACGATCGAGCTGCGTACGGCGCTCGCCGACTACCTCAATCGAGTCCGCGGTACGGCGGCCCGCCCGGAACACATGATGATCTGCAACGGCTTCGCGCAGGGATCGCGGTTGCTCCTGCAGGTCCTTGCCGAGCAGGGCTATCGCTGTCTGGCGGTCGAGGATCCGTCCGACAACGATCTGCGCGAGGTGGCTCGAGCGGCCGGTCTCGAGGCGGTCGGCGTACCGGTGCTGGAGTCGGGGATCGATGTGGACGCGCTGGAGCGGTCGGGGGCGGACGTCGTACTGGTGACGGCCGCACACCAGTTCCCGACCGGCGCGGTCGCGTCGGCGGAGACGCGGGCGGCGCTGGTGGCCTGGGCCGCCGAGGGTGATCGGCTGGTCATCGAGGACGACTACGACGCGGAGTACCGCTACGACCGCGAGCCGATCGGTGCGATGCAGGGCCTCGCGCCGGACCGGGTCGCGTACGCCGGCACGGCGAGCAAGACGCTGGCGCCGGGGTTGCGGCTGGGCTGGCTGATCCTGCCGACCAGGCTGGTCGAGCCGATGTCGCGGGCGAAGCTGATGGACGACCGCGGCTCGCCGGTGTTCGACCAGTTGGCGTTCGCGGACTTCGTGGCTCGCGGTGAGTTCGATCGGCATCTGCGCCGGATGCGGCCGCGGTACCGGTTGCTGCGGGACACGCTGGTCGACCGGCTAGCGGCGCGACTGCCCGAGCTGGTGCCGGTCGGGATCTCGGCCGGCCTGCATGTGATGACGTTGCTGCCACTGGATCTGACCGAGGCCGACGTCCAGGCGGCGGCGCTCGAACGCGGTCTCGGCGTCTACGGACTGACGCCGTACTGGGTCGCGTCGCCGGGACCGGCCGGACTGGTCTTCGGGTACGGCGGGCTGACCCAGAAGGCTGTTGTCGAGGGCATCGACCTGCTCGCGGACGCGATCGGATCCTTACGCAGTCGATGAATAAACTTCCAGTCCCTTGCAATTTGATCCGAATGGTTCTAGGCTCGGACGGGTGATAACCGCTGCTTGCATCGACAATCTGATGAACCAGGGCTGGCCCGCCGCGCACAGCACCGAGCTGGACGGCTGGCTGGTCCGACGCAACGACGGTGTCACCCTCCGAGCCAACTCGGTGCTGCCCGCGGGTGCACCGTTCGACCTCGGAAAAGCCTTGGACTACGTGGAAAACCTGTACCAGGCGCACAGCATCACGCCGTCGTTCCAGATCAGCCCGGCGGCCCAGCCGACCGACCTTGACGCCCAGCTCGAGGCGCGCGGCTACGAGGTACGCAACCCGACGCTCGTGCAGTGCGCCGAGATCGCCGACGTCCTTGCCAAGCTCCCCGAGTCGGACGCCGACGTGAATATTTCCTCGGTTCCCAGTGATCGCTGGATGAAGTGCTGGTGGGCTGTCGACGGTCGCGGCGGCGGTCCGGCCGAGCAGGCGTCGGCCCAGCAGATCCTCGAGCGCGGCCGTGCGCTCTACGCCGTCCTGCCCGGTGCGGCCGAGGACGCCAAGGCGATCGGCCGGCTCGCGCTCGTCGACGACTGGGCCGGCCTCTACTGCCTGGCCGTCGACGAAGGCTTCCGGCGCCAGGGCCTGGCCCGAACCGTCATCCGCGCGTTGTTGCAGGAGGCAACGAGCAGGGGTGTCGAGCGCGTCTTCCTGTGCGTCGTCGAGGCCAACACCCCGGCCCGTGCCCTCTATGACCGCCTCGGTTTCCGGACGGTCTCGCAGTACCACTACCGCGTCAGAGCGTGACCTTCGCCAGCAACTCCAGTACGACGAACTTCGCCCCCGTGCGCTCGACCGAGGAGCGCAGCGGGGTGAGGTCGGTCCACGGCACGGCCGGCTGATCGATCGGCTTGCCGAAGTCGTCCCAGTGGGTCGCCAGCACCGTGCGCACCGGTTTGATCGTCCGGAGCAGTCGGTCGGTGATGCCGGGCTCGCCGCCTGGTGCGGCGAGGACCACATCGACCTCCAGATCGCGCAGTGCGTTCGGATCGAAGTTCGCCGTACTCAGACTGAGGATGCGTAGGCCGCCGATCGTGATCACGTACGCGAGCGTGCCGCCCTCGACCAGGTCCTCGATCACCCGCGGCCGGGGCGGTACGGCGTCGAGGCGGTAGCCCGCGAAGGCGTAGTCGTGCCGCTTCCCGCCGCACGAGTGCAGCGACGGGAAGACCTCGATGGTGAAGCCGTCGAAGGCCAGGTACTCACCGCCGCGCACGGGTGACAGCAGGTCCTTCGGCGTCCGCATCGCCCGCAGCAGGTTGACGTGCGACTGGGTGCCGAGGACCGTCGCCTGTGTCTTCCGCGCGACGTACGGTACGTCGGCCATGTGGTCGTAGTGCCCGTGGTGCACGAGGATCGCGTCGGCCGCGGTGAGGTGGCGATCGATCACGGCCTCGTCGATCACCAGTCTGGTCTTGGGGTTCACGCCGTCGGTTGTGAACGTCCCGGTCTCGAAGCGGGTCAGCCACGGATCGGTCAGCACGATGTGCTCGCCGCACCGGATCTGCCACGCGTGGGTGCCGAGCCAGGTGAACTCGACCGGCGTCCGGTCCGTGGGTGCGCTCGCTGTCGGTGCCGCTTCGCTGCGGGTAGCCATTCCGATCACCCCGGTGGCTCCGGCCGCGGCCGCGCCGGTCAGCATGCCTCGACGACTTACCTTCACGCTGTCTCCTCTCGTCGTACTGGGGCTTCAGTCAAGGCGAGGGCGATGGACGCTGTCGAATATGCTCTTGCGCATGAATCGATTGTCTGGAGATATCGCCGCAGGTCAGCCGCGTCAATGCTGACCGAACGGCATCTGCAGATCTTCATCGCGCTGGCCGAGGAGCACCACTTCGGCGACGCCGCCCGGGTGGTCGGCATCACCCAGCCGCCGCTGTCGCAGGGGCTGCGCCGGCTGGAGGCGCTGGTCGGCGCGAAGCTGTTCGAGCGCGGGCAGGGCCGGGTCGAACTGACGCCGGCCGGCGCTTCGTTGCTGCCGTACGCTCGCCGCGCCCTGACCTCGATCGAGGAACTGCGTCAGGCCGCAGTGTCGCGTGATCCAGAAGGTCCCGAGATCCGGCTCGGGCTGGCGCCGGAGGTCCCGCCGTCGGCCGGTGCGGCAGTGGCCGCGGCTTGTGGTGCCGCGATTCCGGGGAGCCGGGTGACTGTGGTTTCTGCGCCGACCAGTTCGCTCGTAGGTCAGGTGTCCGCGGGTCGGTTGACGTTGGCCGCCGTACTGCATCCCGCCGTACTCGACGGGCTCGAGGCTGGGCCGGTGACGTTGCTGCCGACGTGGGCACTCGCACCGAAGGCACTTGGTGCGAACGACGGGGAGGAGGTCGCGCTCCGGCGGTTGACCGGGGTGCCGATCGCCGTCCGGCCGCGGGCCGAGGCGCCGGCGGCTCGGGATCTGTTCCTGGACACGCTTGCGCTGCATCGGCCGGACGGCGGCACGGTCGTGGTCACCGACGAGCGGGCCGGGCTTGCGATGGCGGCTGCGGGCCAGGCGATCGTGGTGACCGCCGATCCTTCGCTGACGGCGCCTGGAGTCGGCAGGCATCGCATTGTCGACAATCCACTGCCGGTGCGACTGCGCCTGGTGTGGTCCAGGACGCGTACGCCGTTCCTGCGCCCGGCGGATGTGATGGCTCAGTTGACCGATGCGATGGTGGCGTCATGAGCGCCCGGATCCGCGCGGTCTTCGAGGACGCCGGCGTTCGCGGCTGGATGCATGCGGTCGCGCTCGACTCGCCGGATTCGACGGTCGAGGTCGACGCGGACACCGTCGTACCGATGGCGTCGGTCTACAAGGTGCCGTTGCTGGCGGGCTTCTGCCGGCTGGTCGATCTGGGCGAGGTCGATCCGCGGCGGCAGCTGACACTGGACCCGTCGACGCGGACGGCCGGACCGACCGGGGTGTCGATCCTGGCGGACCCGGTGACCATGTCGCTGCGGGACCTGGCGGTGTCGATGATGACCGTGTCCGACAACGCCTCCGCGGATGCGTTGCTGGACGTGGTCGGTTTGCAACGGCTGGCGGAGCTACTGGAGTCCTTCGGTTTGAAACGAACCCGGGTACGACGGGGGACCGCGGGCAACCTGCGCGACCTGCAGCGCCGGACCGGCGTGGACGACCCGGATGCGGCACTCGCCGTACTGGCCGACAACGATCGGACCGATCCGGCTGGCGTGTACGAAGCGGCAAATGCGTCCGCCAGCAGCCCGCGCGACCTGACGACACTGCTGCGCCGGTTGTGGACGGGGGAGTTGCTCTCGGAGGAGCAGACGGCGTTCGTCCGGGCGACGATGCATCGGCAACTGTTCATGCACCGGCTGGCGTCCGGCTTCCCGCACGACGGCGTACGCGTCGCGGGGAAGACCGGGACGTTCGGTGCCTTGCGGCATGAGGTTGGGGTCGTGACGCTGCCGGGCGGCGCTGCCTTTGCGATCGCCGTGTTCACGCTCGCTGCTCGCGGCGACTTCCGCCAGCCCAGGGTCGACGCCGCGATCGGCGAGGCCGCGCGCGTCGCCGTCGACCTGTTGCGTTAGTGCCCTGAGTCGGACTCAGGACACTAGACGATCGCGTAGGCCTCGACCTCGAGCAGGGCGTCGGGGCTGAAGAGTGCGACGACCTGGACGGCCGTGCTCGCGGGCGGGTTGGTGGTGTCGACGTACGCGTCGCGGGCGGCGCGGATCGCCGGCAGGTAGGCGATGTCGGTGACGAAGAAGTTCAGCTTGACCACGTCGGCGAAGGTGGCACCGGCGGCCTTCAGACACGCGTCCAGGTTCGCGAACACCTGCCGGGCCTGGGCGGCCGGGTCGCCGACGCCGACGAACGCGCCGTCGGCGTCCAGTGCGACCTGCCCGGCGATCGCCACCCATTGTCCGGGGCCGGTCACGACATGGCTGTAACCGTTGCCTGGGGCAACACCTTCCGGTTGCGGGTGTGAGAGCTTGCTCAAGAGTTCCTCCAGAGTCGGGTCGTCCGCACTCAGGTATACAACGCCTTGGTGAGGAAGTCGCCGACGAGTCGCTGCATCCCGGCGTCGAAGCGGTGCCGGCCAGGAAGCCAGACGCCTTCGTAGCTGCCGGGGCCGTAGTGGAAGTGTTCGGTGAGTTCACGGTCGGCGTCGTGCATGCCGGCCGGGCTGAACAGCTCGTCGTCCTCGGCGTACACGACGAGTTGCTGGTGGCGGGCGCGGCCGGCGGCGAGCGTCGGGTGATCGAGATGCCGGGCCAGACCGGGAGTCGAGAACAGCCACGAGTGGGCGTCGACGTACGACGGAATGAGCCCGGCGAAGGTCGTCATCATGCAGACCACGGCCGACGCCTCGATGCCGGGATCTAGCGCGGTGAGGATCGCGGCGCGGCCACCACCGCCGGACAGGCCGAAGACGCCGACCTTTTCCACGCTTTCGATTCCGCGCAACACACTCAGCGCGGTCAGGTCGTCGTACGCGACCATGCCGGCCAGCGACGTACCGAGAATCCCGGCCGCCTTCGCCACCGTGTGCTCGTGAACGGCCGCGGCGACGTCGTACGACTCGTCGTCCTCGGCCGGGAGCTCGAAGCGGCGGGAACCCCAGGCGAAGGTGTCATGACACAGGACCACGAAGCCCGCGCGGGCGAGCACACCGGCGGCGGCTTGGCCCTCGTACAGGTCCTCGCGGACCCTGACCGCAACCCGGCTGGGCCGCGGTACGTCGACCAGCCGCTCGGCACCGATCGACTTCACCCCGGCATGGCAGTGCAGGCCGAGCAGGCCCGCCCGCGGCGCTCGCCCGGCCGGCCGGAGCAGCCACGCACGCGTCGGCGGTCCGAACGGTATGGTCCACTCGAGTTCACTGGTGTGGATGCCATCCGCCTGCCACTCGTCCACGGTGCGCACGGCGGGCGCGGCGCCGGGCTCCGGTACGCCGAGCAGTCCGGCGACCTTGGTGGTCAGTTCGTCCCCGGTCAGTGGCAGGGTGTCCCGGACGAAGTCCGGCCAGTCGTCGTACCCGCCCAGTGCGCTGGGTCTCACGCCACCTCACAGGGGTTGAGAAACCGGTTTCTTTCCTGAGAAGGTAACACAGTGGCCGAGGCTCGAATAGGCTTCGGAAGGCGGTTTCCCAACCGGGCTGGGTACGAACGGAAGACGGCGCATGGGCAGGACACCGAAGGACTCGATCACGATCGCCGATGTCGCGCGGGCGGCGGAGGTGTCCCGGGCGACCGTCTCGCGGGTGATGAACGGGCGCCTGACCGTCGCTCCGGACATCGCCGAACGCGTTCGCGCGGCCGCCGACCGGTTGAACTACCGGCCCAGCGATCTGGCCCGCAGCTTGTCGCTCGGCCGCACCGACATGGTCGCGCTGGTGGTCCCGGATCTGGCCAACCCGCTGTTCCAGCAGGTCCTGCGCGGCATCACGAACGCCTCGGCCGCGGCCGGCTACCGGGTGCTGGTCGCCGAGACCGACGAGGACCCGGCCGCCGAGGCGGGGATCGCGCTGGCGGCGCGCCGACGCTGCGATGCGTTGATCATGGTCTCGCCGCGGCTCGACGAGGAGAGCTTGCTCGAACTGCTGCCGCAGGTCCAGCCGGTGATTCTGATCAACCGGCCAGGCCCGCCGGAGGTTGCCAGCGTCGCGGTCGACTACGGCCGCGCGGTGCGGATCGTGGTGAACCACCTGGTCGGTCTCGGGCACCGCCGGCTCGCGTTCCTGGCCGGTCCGCCGGCCAGTGCGTCCAACCAGGCCCGGCTGCGGTCGCTGGACATCGCGCAGCGGGAGATCCCGGATCTCGAGCTCGTCCGGCTGGACTGCGGCTGGTCGATCGAGGACGGGTACGCCGCGGTCGAGCGGGTGCTGGAGTCCCGCGTGACGGCCGTTGTCGCGTTCAACGATCTGGTCGCGTTCGGGTTGCTTGCCCGGCTCAACGAAGTGGGCGTCGCCGTACCGGCCGATGTGTCGGTCGCCGGGATGGACGACATCGGGTTGTCGCGGTTCGCCGTACCTTCGCTGACGACTGTGCGGGTCCCGCAGCAGGAGCTGGGGGAGCTGGCCTGGCGTCGGTTGTACGCCGCGATCTCCGGTGCGGATGCCGAAGTGGACGGCGTACCGGATCTTCGGCTGGCGGTGCGGGCGAGCACGGGTCCGGTGCCGCAGGCAACGCAGCTGACCGGGGATGCTCCGGGTGAGCGGGTCGGGTGGCAGCAGCAGGGGGACAGGTTCGTGCTCGGCGGCGATTCCTTGCCGCTCGCGCATTACGAGTTCGGGCGGCGAATGCCGCAGGTGCATTCGCCTCGGCCGTACCTGCATCCCGTGCGGACGCTCGGCGGTCACCCGCTCACCGAGGTAAGCCCGGTCGATCACCGGCACCACTACGGTGTCTCGCTGGCCGTTGCCGGAGTCAACGGTACGTCGCATTGGGGCGGACGGACCTTCCTCCCGGATCGCGGACCGACGCTGCTCCCGAACCACGGTCAGCAACGCAGCCGTGGCGTCACCGTCGACGGCAACACCCTGACCGACGAAGTCACCTGGTACGACGAACAGGGCCGGCCCCAACTCGCGGAGCGCAGGCTACTCCGCGGAGCGCTGGCCGAAGGCGGTTGGCGCCTCGACTGGGAGAGCGTCTTCACCGCCCGCTACGGCCCGGTGCGCATCGACAGCCCGGCCACCACAGGCCGCGCCGGCGCCGGGTACGGCGGGATCTTCTGGCGCCTTCCAACGGTCGAAACCACAACTGTCCTCAGCGATTCCGGCGAGGGGAGCGACGCCGCCTACGGATCGACCAGCCGCTGGCTGGCCTTCATCCAGCAACGTGCCGACGCTTTCACCACGCTGCTTCTGTTCCAGCCGGGTGATGTCCGGCCGTGGTTCCTACGCTCCGAGGACTACGTCGGTGCCGGTCCTGCCCTTGCTTGGGACGGCCCCCTGGACCTGCGGCCAGAGCAGGCGGTCTCGTTCTCCCTGAGCGCACTGCTCCTCGACCACCCGCTGGACTTGTCCCAAGCCCGCACGCTGATGGGTCGCCTGCTTTAGCCGAAGGATGCGATGCCCGTCGCTGGGGAGGAGGCGAGGGCGGAGTGCCAGCGGCGGGGGACCCGGCCGGCCAGGCGGGCGGCGCGGCCGGCGGCGACCGCGTCGCGCATCGCGGCCGCCATCAAGGCAGGCCTCTCCGCGCGCGTGACCGGGGTGGCGAGCATGACCGCGTCACACCCGAGCTCCATCGCCAGCGCCGCGTCGCTCGCCGTACCGATTCCGGCGTCGACGATCACCGGGACGTTCGCGGCCTCGGCGATCAGCGCGAGGTTGTGGGGATTGCGGATCCCGAGCGCGGAACCGATGGGCGCCGCCAACGGCATCACCGCCGCACACCCAGCCTGCTCGAGGCGGCGTGCGAGGATCGGGTCGTCGTTCGTGTACGGGAGCACGGTGAAGCCGTCGGCTACCAAGGTGTCCACGGCATCGAGCAACTCGACCGGGTCGGGCATCAGCAAGTGGTCGTCGGCAACGACCTCGACCTTGATCAGGTCGGTCTGCAAGGCCTCCCGGGCCATCCGCGCGGTGAGCACCGCCTCCGCGGCGGTGTGACAACCGGCCGTATTGGGCAGCACCTCGATACCGTGCTTCGCCAGTACGTCGAGGACCGAGCCCTCGTGGCCGGTGCCGAGCCGGCGCATCGCGACCGTGGTGAGTTGGGTGCCGGAGGCAATCAATGCCTCCTCCATCACTTCCAGGTTGGCCGAACCGCCCGTACCCATGATGAGACGCGAGGTGTACGTCCGCCCGCCGAGCTCCAATGGGTCGTCCATGTCAGCCTCCCTGGACCGCGCTGACGATCTCGACCCGGTCGCCCGGCTTGAGCGTGGTACCGGCCCACTCGCTGCGCGTGAGCACGGTCTGGTTGACCGCGACCGCGATCCCGGTGGTGCGGTCGGAGTACTCCTGGATCAGGTCGGCAACGGACTTCCCCGGTGCGACCGTGGTCTCTGTACCGTTCACCCAGACGGATTCCTGCATCGCTTCCTCCCTACGCCGGAATTACCCGATTCAGGTTCAGCGGTCGGCGACGCCGTACACAGTCGCCCTCTCAGCCCGCTCCGGTGCGAGCTCCCGCGGCAGTCCGACACTAACCACCAGAGGCGATCGAGACAACCCAGTCTCAGGCGATGCGATTGGCCGTGAGCTCCAGGTGGAGGTCCAGTTTCTGGGCGACCATGAGGTTGACGGCCGCGTTCCAGCTCACCGACCAGCGCTTGCGCAGCAGCGGAAGCGATCCGGTGAAGGCGACCCCATCATCGGTACCTGTCAGTTCCAGCGGTACGACGACCGGCCGCGTGGCGCCACGGATCGTGAGATTCCCCGTCACCGTGAACGTCGTCACACCGGTCTGGCTCACCTTCGTGGACCTGAACCTGATCGACGGATACGTCTCCGCGTCGAGGAAATGCTCACGCAGCGCGGCGTCCCGCCGCCGGTCGCCGGTCTGGATGCTGTCCGCCTGAATCGTCAGATCCGCCGTGGACCGGCCCGGATCCTCCCCATCCAGCCGAAGCACCCCACTGAACACCTCGAACTCCCCAGGAACCCGAGGTCCAACCGTGTGCCGCGCCGTAAACCCCAACCTCGACCGCGCCGCATCCACCGCGTACTCCCCAGTCAATTCCCTCAACATCGTCGTCGTAGTCATGCATGTACGACGAGACCGCCATCCGAACTGTCAGGCTTCAGGACCAGGCGGAGAAGGGCGAGGCTCGCGAGGGCGGCGACGAAGGTAGGAACCGTCCACCAGCCGAGGGCGTGGTAGAGGCGTACGGCGGTCCAGGAGCCGAGGCTGCCGGCGGAGTAGGCGCAGACCATGTACGCCGTGTTCATCGCGCTGCGCCGGCCGGGGTCGAGTTGGTAGATCCGCGTGACGTTCGCGACCATCCCCGACTGCATCGACACATCGAGGACGAGTACGCCGGCCACGAGGAGCGTGAGTCCCAGCGCACCACCGGCGTACGCACCCAGCATGAGTACGGCGGCGAGAACAGTTCCGGCCAGGATCCAGGCCGTCACGGCATCCGGCGTACGGCGATCGACGATGCGACCGGTCCACGGGACGACGGCCATGGTGGCGATCGCGACCAGGCTGATCCAGCCGAGTGCGCCGGCTCCGAGGCCGAAGGAATCCTGCAGGACGAGGACCAGAGTCGCCCAGGTGCCGGTGAAGCCCGCGAACGTGCAGGCCTGGTAGAACGCCGATCGACGCAGACCGCTGCGCAACCTCAGTTGGTCGAAGGGCCGGCGCAGGTACTGCGGGAACTCCGCCGGCTCGACCTGCACCGGCACGGGCAGCCGAGTCCACGCTACGGCGGCGCACACCAGCGCCAGTACGGCGGCACCCAGGTAGGCGTACCGCCATGAGTACTCCTCGCCCAGGAACCCGGCGATCGCGCGCGACAGGATCATCCCGGGGACGCCCACGCTGAGCAGGATGCTGTTGACGCTGCCCAATCGCCGCGAACCGGTCATGCCCGCGACGTACGGACCGATCACCGGTGATGCCACCGTCGCACAGCCCATCAGGAACGACGCGATCACCAGGACCGGCAACGACGGTGCCGCCGCGGCCGCGATCGCAAAGACCGCGACACCGGCGAACAAGATGGTCAGCAGCCGCCGCTGCGCCCCTGTGTCACCCAGCGGTACGACGGTCAGGATGCCAGCGGCGTACCCGGCCTGCGGCGCGGTCACGACCAGCGCCGCGTCCGACAGCGGTACGTGCAGCGACGCTGCGACGGATGGCAGTAGCGCCTGCGGGAAGTAGACAGTCCCGACGCCGACCGCCGAGCACACGGCCAGTACGCCGAGCAACGTCGTGCGCGGTCGCGCGTCGACGGCAATCTCGATACTCATTCCCCGACTGTCGCGGGGCGTCGCGGCGGCCTGCGAACGATTTAGGATTGGGCTACATCGACAAGGGGGCAGGCGTGCTCACGTATGAGTTGACCTCGCGGGACCTTGAGGATGTCCGGTTCGCGGTCTCGCCGGCGGCCGAGACTGTGCTGTCGCTGCGGGCGTTGCAGGACCCGGGACGGTTCCCGCTTCAGCTGCCCTGGGTCCGGGCGGTTCAGCCACTGGTCGGGTCGTTGGACTTCAGCGTGCTGCGCCGGTTGGTCAACGACACAATGGGCAGTCCGGACTTCCTGACCCCGCGTCCGACGTCACCGCTCACCCAGATCGGCGACGAGCTCGACCTCATCGCCTCGGTCGACCGCGAGACCTTTGAACGCCAGCTCGTCGCGGTGAACGGTGAGGTTCCCGCCGAGCTGGCCGGGCCCGACGGCGTGACGAAGGTGGTCGACGCTCTCCGCGCGTACTGGCAGACCGCGATAGCGCCGTACTGGAATCGGATGCGCACGCTGCTGACCGCCGACATCAGCTATCGCGGGCATGTCGTCACCCAGCGAGGCACGGGCGTGATGCTGAACGAACTCGGGCCGGCCATCAGCTACGGCGACGGCCTGCTTCGCGTCGACCGCGTGAGCGAGGTCAGCCGCACCGAAAGTGTCGACGGCCGTGGCCTCGTCCTCCAGCCGACCCTCTTCGGCCCGCACGCCGTGATCCCGATGGACGTCGGCGCCGAACCGATCCTCGGCTACCCGCCCCGCGGCCAGGCCACCCTCTGGTCGGTCGTCGACCCACCGTCACGCCGCGACCTGGCCCAACTCATCGGCACCGCCCGAGCCCGCATCCTCGAACTCCTCACCCACCCGCGCACCACCACCGACGTCGCGGCCGAACTCAAGGTCACTCCCTCCGCGGTCAGCCAGCAGCTCCAGCTCCTGCGCCGTACCGGCCTGGTCGAACCCCAACGCACCGGCAAACAGGTCCTCTACAAACCCACCCAACTGGCCGCCCTCCTCACCGGCACCGAAGCCGACTGACCCGGTCAGGTGACGGTGGCGGGTTGTGTGCCGGCTGGCGGGTTGTTGCGCGCCAGCGGTGAAACAACCCGCCACTGGACCGGCTATCGCTTCGAGCGGCAGACCTCGCCCTTGATCTGGGTGACGAAGTGGTCCACCTCCCAGTGCTGGCCGAGGTAGGCGTAGCCGGTCGCGCCTTCGTAGCGGCCGGTGCCGCCGGTGAACTGCTGGGTGCCGCCGGCGTGACCGGAGCCGGTGGTTGTGTTGACGTTTCCGATGCTCGTCTCGAGTGCGGTGAGCGTCGCCCCGTCCTCGAAGGTGTAGGTGAGCGCGCCGGTGACCGGACGCTGGTCGGGTGCCGTCGCCGGCGGCTCGCCGCGGGAGCCGAGGATGAACACGGTCGTCCCGTCGAAGCCGTGCTTTCCGCGGACGAAGCCGGCCACGCACACCTGGGTCGGCGGCGGGCAACCCACGTCGACGACCTTGTCGTAGATCGTCGCCTCGACCTGCTCGCAACGGGGTGACGCGTTGGCCAGGGATGTGCCGGCGATGACGCCGGCACAGGCGATGGCGATAGCGGCGATGCGCAGGGATCTCATCAGGCCTCCTGTGATGGATGTCCGCGGCAGCCTAGGAACGGTGCCGGTCCGGTGGCGGGGCCGATTCGAGCTGTTCTGCGCCAGTCCAATCTCGATCAGATAACGCGGCGCAGCGCGGCCAGCGCCTCCGGGATCCGGTCGGCCGGGACAGCGCCGTACCCGAAGACGAAACCGTTCGGTCCGGGACGATCGATGCCCCAGCGCGAGATCGTCCCGAGGTTCACTCCCGCGGTGAGGGCGCGGGCGGCGAGCACGGTGTCACTCGGTTGTCCGGAGGTCAGCAACGCGGCCATGTGCGTCCCGCCGCTGGACTCGATCGGCTCGAGGACATCGGCGAAGTCCTCGCGCAGAGTTCCGGTCAGCAGGTCGTGAAGTCGTTCGTACGAGCGCCGCATCCGCCGGATGTAGTGGGCCAGGTCGCCCTCCTCGATGAAGGCTGCGAGCGCCGCCTGCACGTGACCGGCGGTGCCGTAGTCGGCGACGAACTTCGCGCGGCGGGCGGCTTCACCCAGCGTGCCCGGTACGCCGAGGAACCCGACCCGGAGTGCCGGCAACAGAGTCTTGGAGAAGGAACCGACGTACAGGACGCGACCCTCCGCGTCGGTTGCCTGCAGGGGAGTGAGCGGACGTCCGGTGAAGCGGAACTCCGAGTCGTAGTCGTCCTCGACGATCGCCGCATCATGCTCGGCAGCCCATGCGAGCAGCGCAGTACGGCGTGCCTCGGACAGCGGCATGCCGAGCGGAAACTGGTGCGACGGCGTCACGTACACCAACCGTGTCTCGGCCGGGAGCCGATCGACAACCAGCCCCTCGCTGTCGACGGGCACCCCGACGACACGCGCTCCATGCGCGAGGAATCCGCGGTACGCCGGCAGGTAGCCGGGATCCTCGATGGCCACCGTGTCGCCTGGCTCGAGCAGGATGCGCGCGGCGATGTCGAACGCCTGCTGCGCACCTGTCGTGATGACCAGTTGCTCCGGTGCGATCCGGACACCGCGGCTGACGACCAGATGTCGCGCGAGCGCATCACGCAGCCGGGCCGAGCCCGCCGGGTCGGCGTAGTTCACGTCGGTCCGAGTGCGCAGCTGATCATTGATCAACGCTCGCCACCGCGCGAACGGGAACTGGCTCCGCCCGGGGATACCAGGCGCGAAGTCGAACTCGGCATCCACGGTGAGATCCGGTACGGCGAACTGCTCGGCGCTCCAGAGCGCCCGTGGCCGCAGCGGAGACGCGGGTGGCGCAGGTGTGGCTGGGACACGTTCCCCGGTGACGAACGTTCCGATCCCGGCCCGCGAGCGGATCAAGCCATGCGCGGCGAGCCGCTCGTACGCCGCAACCACCGTCGCCCGCGACACCGACAACCGCTCCGCGAGGTCCCGCGACGACGGCAACACAGTCCCCGCCGGCAAGGCGTCGGTCCTGATCCGTTCGTGCAACTGCGCATAGATCTGCTCGGCCAATCCGCCCCCTCCGCCCAAATGCAGATGCAGATCCATGTCCGCATTCTCGCCATTGCCCGGCTCAACGGCTAACCTCTCGCCACCGGCAGCAGGCGCTCGACGAGGAGACCTCATGGCAACCTTCACCCAGTCCGACGACCTGAGGGGCGCGAAGTTCGTCGGGGCGGATCTGCACGGCGCGCGGTTCGTGGAGTCTGACCTGGCCGGTGTCGTGATGCGCGGTGTGGACGTGGGGAAGGCGGACATCGACGCGCCGTGGCTCGCCGACGGTGAGAGCTTCTTCCGCGTCAACGGTGTCGACGTGATCCCGTACGTCGAGGCCGAGCTCGACCGTCGCTTCCCCGGCCGCGAGCTCCGGCGTGCCGAGGATCCGGACGGTCTGCGCGAGGCCTGGGCCGCACTCGAGCGCACCTGGGCAGCCACCCTCGACCGCGCCGCGGCGATGCCGGCCGGCACGGTCGACGAGGCGGTGGACGGCGAGTGGTCCTTCGCCCAGACGCTCCGCCACCTGGTCCACGCCACCGACGTGTGGCTCGGCCGGGCGATCCTCGAGCTCGAACAGCCGTTCCACCCCATCGGTCAGATGGACACCGCCACCAAGAACGATGGCGAGGACACGTCGGCCCTCACTACGACCGAACCGACGTACTCCGAGGTCCTCGAGGTCCGAGCGGGCCACGTCGCGATGGTGCGCGACTTCGTGGCCGCGGTGACACCGGACTCGCTGGCGGAAGCGCGCAAGAACCCGCACGCCCCCGAATACCCCGAGACCGTCCTCTCCTGCCTGCACGTAATCCTCCAAGAGGAATGGGAACACCACCGCTACGCCGTCCGCGACCTCAACACGATCGAGGCCGGCGCCTGAGGGAGCCGCTGGCTGTTCAGACGCGGTAGTACCGTGAGCAGGTGCTGTACGGCCGCGAGCGGGAGCGAGCCGAGCTTGCAACGCTCGTGGAGCGGGCGCGGGCGGGACGCGCAGGGGTCCTGGTTGTGTTGGGGGAGCCGGGGGTCGGCAAGTCCGCCCTGATGCAGGATCTCGTCTTGGCGCAGCGGGCGGTTCCGGATACTGACACGCTACGGGTGCTGCGTACCACCGGTGTGGAATCCGAGTCGCCGATGCCGTTCGCCGCGTTGCACCGATTGCTGCGTCCTGTGGTCGATTACGAGCGGCTACCGGTTCCTCAGGCACGTGCGTTGCGGATGGCGTTCGGGCTTGAAGACGGGTCGTCGGTCGAACCGTTCCTGGTCGGGATGGCGACTCTGTCAGTCCTGACCGACGCAGCCGAGGGTGGCACTCTCCTGTGCGTGATCGACGACGCGCAGTGGCTCGATTCCGCGTCGGCGGACGCGATGTTGTTCGCGGCCCGTCAGCTGGACGCTGACCCGGTCGTGATGGTGTTCGCTGCCCGCCACACCGCCGGCGACGCGGATTTCAGTCCGCAGGGCCTGTCCGTGCTCGAGCTCGGTGGTCTCGAGGAGGGCGCAGCCCGTCAACTGCTGGACCAGCGCAGGCAGGACATTCTGCCAGACGAGGTCGCCGATCGGCTGGTTCGCGACAGCGGCGGGAACCCGCTCGCGTTGTTGGAGCTGCCAACGACTCTGAGTCCGGCCCAGTTGTACGGCGCCGCGCCGATGCCGCGGCGAGTGACGCTGACCGCGGGCCTGGAGCGCGCCTTCCTCGACCGGTGCCGCCGCCTGAGCAACGACGTACAGACTCTGCTGTTGGTGGCGGCAGCAGACGACACCGGCCGGGCTGACACCGTGCGGGCAGCGGCGAGCCGTCTGGGTGCGCAGATCGACGCGTGGGAGGACGCCGAGGTGGCCGGTCTGCTGACAGTCAGCGGTGACGCCGTTGCCGTGCGGCACCCGCTGATTCGCTCCGCGGTGTACCAGGCGGCCACCAGCTTCGCGTGCCGCCGTGCGCACCTGGCACTGTCGGATGCGCTGCGCAACGATGACCCCGACCGAGCGACCTGGCATGCTGCCGCGGCGGCCGAAGGGCCTGACGAAGCGCTGGCCGAGGCTCTGTACGAGGTCGGGAGCCGCGCTGAGCAGCGTGGCGGGTACGTCGCGGCTGCTGCCGCGTTCGAGCGAGCTGCCGCGTTGACGGTCGACGGGTCGGCGCACGCGACGCGCTTGTTCGCGGCCGCCCGCAATGCGTGGGCCTCCGGACAGGCGGTTCGTGCCCGGGCGCTGTCTGCCTCGGCCCGGCAGTTCGCTGGCGACGGTTTGCTGCGAGCCGACATCGATCGGCTGCGAGCGCGCATCGAGGTCAATATGGGTTCTGCGAGCGATGCGCATCGCATCTTTGTCCAGGCAGCGCGCGCCGCCGTGGACCTGGACCCGAGCAGGGCCTTGGAGATGGCGGTCGCCGCCGCACTTACGCGCGCGTACGGCGGGGACAGCGGGGCAACCCTTGCCGACGGCACCGAAACCCGCTTGCTGACCGAAACGTCGGCTGACCTGCCGCGCACTCGGTGCCTGCAACTACTCCTTGGCGCCCTCAGCGCCTCGGCTGCCGGTGATTGGTCGGGGGCGGCGGCTAACCTCGATCGGGCCGCGCAGGCTGGGCGCCAGATCGAAGACCTCGACGTACTGGGCAACCTCGGCAACACCGCCCTCAGCCTCGGCGACGACGAGGCAGCGCATTTCTTCTACGCAACCATGGTGTCCAGCGCTCGCGAAAGCGGTGCGGGCATGGCGGTGATCTACGGGCTGGAACGGCTCGCGTTCGCCCAACTCCTCGCCGGCCAATGGGCTGCGCTGCGCAGCTCTGTCGACGAAGCACTCACCTTGGCGCGCGGTGTCGGCCAACCTACGCTGACTGCCGCACCGCTGGCGTGGCTGACCCTGCTCGCTGCGTTGGCCGGCACTGAGGACTACGACCACCACCTCGCACAACTCGACGCAGTGGTCGCGGCGCACTCGTTGGGGATCCTTACCGACCCCGTGCACGACCTCATGCGTTGGGCCAAGGGCACCAGGGCCACTGCCGAGGGAGACTCTGCCGCGGCACTGCACCAGTTGGGCGCGATGCGTCTACCGGTGCTCCAGCGGATGGCCGCGGTGGACCGCGTCGGAGCGGCGGCGCGAGCTGGCGATCCTGTGCTCGCACGGGCATGGGTGGACGAACTCGCGCCGTTCGCCACCGCGACACACCGTCTCTGGGCACAGGCCGCTGTGGACCTCGGGCGGGCGCTCTGCGCGGACGCCGTACCGGCGGCAGAGCTTTACGAGCAAGCCCTGGGCCACTACCGGCATGCGGTCCGGCCCTACGACCAGGCCAGAACACACCTGCTGTACGGCGAGTTCCTGCGTCGCACCAATCGTCGCGTCGACGCACGCAACCACCTGCGGTCCGCGTTGGAAACCTTCACCGACCTGGGCGCGCAGCCGCTGGCCGCCCGCGCCGCGCAGGAGCTGCGGGCGTCGGGGGAGACCGCTCGCAAGCGTGATCCATCCACACTGCTGCGGCTCACACCGATGGAGACGAAGATCGCCCAACTGGTCAGCTCGGGACTGTCGAACAAGGACGTCGCCGCCCAGTGTTGGGTCTCCCCACGCACAGTGGCGTTCCACCTGCGGAACGTCTTCGCCAAAGTGGGGGTCAGCTCGCGCGGAGAGCTTGCTCAACTCGGGCTGAGTTGATCGAACCCGGTCATTTGGCCGGCGCGAGGCCCTGGCCTGACGAGGACGGTGGAGACACCACCGAACCTCACTCAGGAGCCCGACATCATGACTACACAGACCCACCACCCGCATCACCCGGCGTCACAGTCCACCGGCCCTCGCAGGCGAAGGGCAAGCATTGGTCGGATCGTGGCCGGCTCGTTGGCCGGCGGACTCCTCGCTGCCCTACTCCTCGTCGCTGCGCCATTCGTCGCGTCGGAGCAAAGCGAGGTCACCGGCGCAGTCCTGTGCGGATTCGCACTCGGCTGGGCCGCATTGGCCGTGCTGTCGGTGCGCTTCACCGATCAGCCACAACGCTGGGCCGCGGCTCCCGCACTGTTCATGGGACTGGGTGGTCTCGTCCTCGTCACGTTCGGCTCCGCGGCGTACGACGTACTTCGCTGGATCTGGCCTCCCGCGCTGTTGGCGTTGGCGGTCTGGATGATCGTTCGCATCCGTCGACAGCTTCGTAGCCCGACCAGACGCTGGCTGCTCTACCCCGTGATCGCGATGCTGGCTCTTGCCTCGATCGGCGGCGGCTACGAGACGCTGCGGGAAGCCACGGATGCCACGGCGTACCCGATCCCCGGTCAGTTGATCGACGTGGGCGGACACAGCCTGCACCTGAGCTGCACCGGCTCGGGCACTCCCACGGTCGTGCTCGAAGCGGGCGGTGGCGAGATGTCTTCGAATCTCGGGTGGATCGCGCCGGCGGTCGCACGTGATACGCGGGTCTGCGTCTACGACCGTGCGGGCCGTGGGTGGAGCGAGCCTGCTGACGCGCCCCAGGACGGCTTGCAGGTAGCGACCGACCTGCACACGTTGCTTCAGCGTGGACACGTCCCAGGTCCCTACGTGCTGGCGGGCCATTCGTTCGGCGGCCTGTACGTGCTCACCTTCGCTGCTCGCTACCCCGCTGACGTCTCCGGAATGGTGCTGGTCGACTCCACCGCACCCGCGACGGCGGCGAAACCTCGGGCAGCATCGTCCGGGAACGTGATGGGTCGTGTCTCCGCACTGGTCTCGGTCTCGGCTCGAGTTGGTCTTGCCCGCTTGTACGGCCAGGGTTCCTTCGGCAGCCTTCCGCCGCGTTCCCGGGACGAGGTACGCGCCAGCGGCGCGACCGAAGGCACTCTTCGCAGCACGATCGACGAGTACGTGCAGGCGGCTGCCTCGGTGCGGCAGGCAGCATCTCTGCGTGACTTTGCTCGCAAGCCCTTGGTCGTCCTGACCGCCGGTACCGGATCCGATGCCGCCTGGTTAGCAGCACAGGACCACCTGGCCACCTTGTCGACCAAAAGCGTGCACCGCGTCATCGATGGTGCTACCCACGAGGCACTGGTCGCGGACGAACAGTACGCCGCCAGCACGACACAAGCGATCCTCGAAGTCGTCTCATCGGTCCGCGGCGCCAGGTGAGCGAAATGATCATGAATTGTCAGGACGCTCGTGCCAGGATGCTCGGCATGTCTGGTCGCGCGTTGAGCTTCGGAGCAATGGCGGAAGCGTACGAACGGTTCCGGCCGGGATATCCCGCCGAGCTTTTCGACCAGGTGATGACGTACGCCGGTCAGCCGGTCCGGACTGCCCTCGAGATTGGTGCTGGGACCGGCAAAGCAACCCGCCTGTTCGCCGAACGAGGGGTCGCGGTCACCGCGACCGAGCCCGACAATGCCATGCTCGCCGAGTTGCGTAAGCATGTGCCGGCGAACGTCACGCCACTGCGAGCCGCATTCGAGGACCTGCGACCAGGCGAGCGCTACGAGTTGGTCTATGCGGCCGCGGCGCTGCACTGGACGAACCCGGAGGGCCGGTGGTCGCGGATGGCCGCGCTTTTGGAGCCGGGTGGCGTCTTCGCGTCGTTCGGTGGACCGGTCGGGCTGGCTGATCCGGCGGTGGAGGAGGCGGTTCGCGCGGCTCGGGCGCCGTTCTTGGACAGCGACGACATCCCGTCTCCCGATGGAACGCCGCCGGAGCATGCCATGCAGTGGCCGGGTACGGAGCTCCAACGGTCCGAGTGGTTCACCGACGTTCAGCAGCTGGTGATCGAGCGACGCTGGACGATGAGTGCGCGCGACTACGTCGGCCTCCTGTCGACGATCTCGGCGTACCTGGAATTGCCGGCCGCAGTCCGGGAGCAGGCCTTTCGCCACATCCTGCAGGTCCTGCCAGAGACGGTCGAGATCGCCGCCGACCTGACCATCCATCTCGCGCGGACGGCAACTGTCCGTCAGGTGCGTCAGAGTGGGGAGATGAGAACCGCGACAGAAGGAGCAGGCCGATGAGCCGCGAATTCCAGGTCACCTTCGACGCCCACGATCCGCGGGCGCTGTCGTTCTTCTGGCGCGACGTGCTGGGTTACGTTCACCCCGGCCCGCCCGGTGTCGAACTGCCCGACGGAGCCGACCCGCTGGCGGCGTGGGACGAGTTCCTCGAGCGCGTCGGCGTACCGGTGGATCAGCGCAACACGCGTTCGGCCCTCGAAGACCCGGATGGTGACGGTCCACGGTTGTTCTTCCAGCAGGTGCCCGAGGACAAGGTCGCCAAGAATCGCGTCCACCTCGACGTCCGCGCGGCCCCCGGTCTCGAGGGCGACGAACGGATGGCAGCCCTGGAGTCCGAATGCACCCGCCTGGTCGCCCTGGGAGCCCACCGAGTACGCCGCTTCGACCCCCAGCCACCACTGGCCCTCGGCACCATCACCATGACCGACCCCGAAGGCAACGAATTCTGCCTCGACTGATCCAGCCAACGGCGACACGCTCCTAACCGCCCCCGGCCGCCGGCGGCAGGTCCATCGAGGCTCGTAGTTCTGTCAGTGGTGTGTAGGGGACGGTGATGATGCCGCGGGTGGGTCGGTCGAGGTCGAAGGAAACCAGCAGCAGGAGCGAGACGAAGACGGCGGCGAGCATGATGGGTAGCAGGCCACGGCCGAGCACGGTGAGGTAGAGGCCGAGTAGTCCGAGTGCTACTGATGCGCCGACGACCTCGAGTATCAGGACCGAGGTGGGGACGCGGTTGCCGAGTGCTGCGACGCGTGAGGTTTGGCTGTCGATCATCGAGTTCAGGCTGTCGACGTACAGGCGTGGGGCGCTCGCGACGGGGGCGTCTCGCAGCGCGTCGTCGGCCAGTGCCCACAGTTGACGCTGGATGGCCCCGCCGTCGGCGACGACGCGTCGGGCCTCGGCAGAGCCCGGCCGGGCGGTCGACAGGCGGATCTCCAGGTCGGTGTAGCGCTTGAGCAGTTCCAGTGATTGGCTGCGGACGGGCTCTGACAAGGTCTGTGCCCGCAGGTAGGTGGTGCCGATCGCGTTCGTCTCGGTGACCAGTTCGACCCGCCGGGTCTCGTAGCGGCTTACCGCCATCGTCAGTCCGAAGGCGAGGATGAGCGCGACGAACCCGAGCAGTGCCGCCTGTGTGACTCCGATCGGCTCTCGCCAGGTCTCGTGACCGCGCAACCGTCGCCCTACGAGCACACCGATGGCGCATGATCCCAGCACGATCAGGAACAGGATGAGAGCGAGCAGCGCGCTGGGAAGGGTGAAGAACATCCGTACCCCCAAAACAAGGCGGCCTCGCTGGACGCGCGCCTTGAGTGTGGCCCCGGCGAGCGCACCGTCACATCCTCCAGGCCGGATGACCGGGCAACAGCGATGACTCTTCAGTGCACGCAAGCTCCTCACTGCGAACGGGTGCGTGAACGAAAGATGTGGCTGGGATGTCGAGACCGGCGGGCCGGCTCCGTCTCAGAGGTAAATGCGGTCAGCGTGACCGCAGCATCGCACGGGACGGAAGGACAGTCATGCGAAAACTCATAGTCCAGCAGTGGGTGACCGTCGACAACATCGCCGCGGAGGAAGACGGTGGCCTCAGCTTCGTGTCGGGGGAACCGTTCGACGACGGGATCACCGACGACCCCTTCAGGAACAGCCTGATGGGCTTCATCGACTCGGTCGACACGATGATTCTCGGGGCGAACACGTACGCCCAGTCCAAGGACTACTGGCCGTACGCCGAGGAGCAGGGCTTGTACGGCGAGAAGCTCAACAACCTCACCAAGTTCGTCGTCTCGTCGAAGCTGGATGACGCCCCCTGGGGCGACTTTCCCGCCGCGGCCGTGACGCGCGACCCCGTCGCCACCATCGGGGAGCTCAAAGAGCAGAGCGGCAAGGACATCTGGCTGTGGGGGAGCCTGCGGCTCATGCAGTCCTTGCTGGAGACCGGCGTCGTCGACGAAATCCGGATGCTGGTCTGTCCGACGTCACGCGGCAAGGGAACGCGTGTTTTCGAGGATCGTCAGGACCTGAGGCTGGTCGAGGCCACCGCGTTCGACAACGGCGTGGCGCTTCTGCGCTACGAGATCAAGAAATAGGCGGAAAGCCCACACTTTCGAAGAGTCGGCCGCCGGCGATGCCGCTCGTTCGGGCATCGGCCGGCGTCCACTCTTCAGCTACCGAATACCGGTAAACGGAGTCAGACGTGATTTCGGGGCACGAACCATGGCAAGCGGGTGCCGCCCGGGCGCGCGTGAGCGATCCCCGCTGGTTCGCTGTGAGCCGCTACCTGCGGCGGGACACACGCCGCGCTGTGCGGCGCCCGGTACGGCGCGCGACCCTGCGTGATCCAAGCATCGGGTTCTCCTCCTCCCTGTGCGATGGCGAACGACGGCCGCCCGGTCAGCCGGCGGCGCCCGCAGTTTCCATCTCGTGCAGTTCCTTGGCTTCCTCAGCCGATACCAGCCCGATCTCGACGAGGTCCAGTGGGCTGATGAAACCGTCGCCGATGCGGAAGCCTCCGGCCCGGGCGATGGCGTCGCGGAGCGGCACGGCCCAGTGGTGCTCCAGCAGGATGAGCGCCGCGGCGGAGTCGTTCGGGATGTCCTCGAGCACATCCCAGGCGTCCTCCTCGCTGAATACGCCCATACCGCCCTGCTCGGCAACCGCTTCCGCGCCGGCTTCGGCGCCGGCCTCCATGCCCTCTTCGCCCTCGAAGCCCAGGCCGATGAGCGCCCCGATCTTGCTGCCCAGCTCGATCGCTTCCTGCTCGGACAGGTTGCTGAGATGCTCGGCCTCGATGTCGCCGTCCGCGGTCTTGTAGACCGCCAGCGAGTCGATCACGCGGACGGTGTCGCTCGCCCGGAGCCGTTCGAGTTCGGCGATGACCTCACCATGGAAGTCTGGGTGCTGGAACCCCAGCACGATGAGCTGTACTGGCCCGATTGCCATGTTTCACTCTCCCTCTCCTCTCCTGAGCACCCGCCCACAGCCGCAAAGCCGGCTCGGGTAGCGGTCCATGAGCACTGTCAGGAGGAATCCATTGGCTCCACCCCACACTGGTGCGCGCGTCAGGTTTGCGCGTCATCCAGGACGGATGAGCGGCCTCGCCACTGTTCCCGCCACACCCCAGCCGCGGCCGCACCGACCGCACCGGAGTCGTCACTCTCAGGCCCTCCGGCTCAACCCCTAGGTGGTGCAGACGGGGGCTGCTGTGGACTGTTTGGTGAGGAGGAACTGGTCCGTCGCGGCGCGGGCGCAGTCGGAGGTGTAGTAGGAGGTGTGGCCGTCACCGAGGCGAGACAGGACGCTGCTGCCCTGGATCTGGGCGGCCAGGCCGAACGCCCACTGGTAGGAGACGGACGGGTCGTGCGTTGCGTGGACGATGAGGGTGGGCACGCCCTTCACGTTCAGGCTGCGCTCCGGATTGGCGACCTTGAAGGGGTAGCCGATGCACAGGCCGCCCGACCAGAACTCCGAGGCGCCCTGCAGGTGCGGCGCCAACTGCCGGCCCATCTCGATGCGCTGCTGCATCTCGGCGAAGGTGTGGATGTCGGACACGTAGTCACCGCAGTGATTCGCTATCCGGGTGAAGAGGAAGTCGGTCGGTCCCGCAGGTGGCGGGAAGGCGAAGAACTGCGCGTCCCCGGCGACGGCTCGCCTGAGGAGCTCCGAGAAGACGGGCCAGGACAGCTCGCCCGCGAGTACGTTGGGTGTCTTCGCGGCGAGCCAGCCGGGAGTGTTCATCCGGATGTCGTCGCCGGTGACGGGGCGCAGGGCTCCTTCGACCGGGATCGGATTCAGGTCCGCGCTCCGGACGAGGTTGTCGTAGACCGCACGGACGTCTTGACCCCGCAGGACGCAGTCGGCGGCGGTGTCACACCAGTCAGCGAACCGTTCGAACGCCTCCTCCACGGTCTTGGCCGCATCGGCAATCAGCTGCACGTCCGGGCTGCTGTGGTCGAGAGCAGCGTCCAGGACCATCGCTCGCGTGCGCTTCGGGAACAACTGGGCGTACTGCGCTCCGACCTGCGTACCGTAGGACAGCCCCAGCCAGTTCACCTTCGAGACGCCGAGCGCGATGCGCACCGCCTCGTGATCGCGGGCGACGCTCACGGTGTCCGCGTGCACGAACAGTGGTCCGGTCTGCTGCAGGCAGCTCTGCGCGAGCGCGCGATTGTGCGCGACCATCGCGTCGAACTCGCCCTGCGTGCGCGGGAAGAACGCGTAGTCAGGGGTCAGCGCCGGGACGCCGCAGCGGATCGGCGTACTTCCACCGACGCCTCTCGGATCGACGCCGACGATGTCGAAGCGAGCCCGCAGCGTCGCCGAGAAGAAGGTCTCGGCGGCAACGACGTTGTCGACCGCGCCGTCGCCCGGGCCACCGGGGTTGTAGAACAGCGTGCCGATCCGGTGCGCAGGATCGTCCGCGGGACGGCGAGCCACCGCCACAGTGATCTTCGGACCCTTAGGAGCCGACCAGTCCGCAGGTACTCGCAGCGTGCCGCACCGGACCACAGCCGATCCCGGGCAAGGCGTGAAGTCGATGTGGTACGGCGATGTCGCGGTATCGGACTGTGCCGCCGACACGACCGTCGTCGAAAGAAGTAGCCCTGAACCCAGAACGGCCACCATTTTGCGAATTCGTCGGATATCCATTGGAATCCCCACCCCCGTTTCGACCCTCCTCGCCACCCACGACAGAGTCAAGACGACAGTGCAGTCTGGTTAATGCCCCGACCATTCGAACGAGGGAGCTCTCATGGATATTGGTATCGGTCTGCCGTCCACGATTCCGGGTATTCGCGCTCGGCTGATCCTGGATTGGGCGCAGGCTGCCGAGCAGGCCGGGTTCTCCACCCTGGGGACGCTCGACCGGCTGGTGTACGGCAATCTGGACGCAATCCCGGCGCTGGCCGCCGCGGCGGCGGTGACCAGCCGGATCGATCTGACGACGGCCGTCATGATCGGCCCGTTCCGGGGCAACGGCGCCTTGCTGGCCAAGCAACTGGCCACCGTGGACCGCCTCTCCGACGGCCGGTTGACGGTCGGCATCGCGGTCGGAGCACGGCCTGACGACTTCGAGGCCACTGCATCGCCGTACGACAAGCGTGGAAGGGCGTTCGACGCGCAACTCGCGGAGATGCGGGCGGTGTGGGCCGCTGAGCCGCGGGGGTACGCCGGTGCAATCGGGCCGGCCCCGGCACAACCAGGCGGTCCGCCGCTGCTCATCGGTGGCGGCTCTCCCGCCGCCTTCCGCCGGATGACGCAGTACGGCGCCGGCTGGATCCTCGGCGCCGGCGGTCCGGACGCCTTCGCGGCGGCAGCTGACACAGCCAGGGGTGCCTGGCGCGAGGCGGGACGTGAAGGCGAGCCGCGCCTGGTCGCCATCGGCTACGTGAGCCTCGGCGACGACGCCGAGGAGCACGCACGGCGCTACCTCGGCGACTACTACAGCTTCGCCGGTCCGTACGCCGAGCGGATCATCGCCAACGCCCTCACCACCCGGCAAGCAGTCGCCGACGCCGTCACCGGCTTCGCCGCCGCAGGCTGCGAAGAGCTGATCCTGTTCCCCGCCAATCCCGACCTCCACCAGATCGACCTGATCGCCGCCGCAACCGGCCTGACCTGAAGGGCCGACCGGGATCAGCGGGTTCGGGCCACCTTGCGGGAGGCAACGGCCAGGTAGGGGCTCACGACCTCGCGGAACAGGTCGCTCGGCGGGAGGCCCAGTTCACGGTCGAGCATGTCCCGGAATCGTTGGTAATGGTTGATGGCCTCAACAAGATCGCCGTTGTCCAGGTGGATCTCGACGATGGTGCGGTGCGCGCTCTCGTGCAGCGGCTCGATGCTGATCGCGGCCCGCGCGGCCTGGAGGGCCTCGTGGGTACGCCGTTGCCGTCGGCGCCGGTTCGCGAGGGCGTCGAGCGCGCCCAGCCGCAGGTACTGCAGTCGTTCGCGGGCGGCCAGCACCCAGTCGTCGTACCACCCAGGGAGCAGTTCCGAGGAGTGCAGTACGACGAGAGCGGCGTCTTCGGCCTCGTCGGTGCCGCGGTCGGGGTCGTCGCGGATCAGCAACTCGGCGCCGTCGAGGAAACGGTCGACGTCCACGACGACGTCGACCGCCAGAGACAGCGACGAGTCGCCGATCTCGAGCACCGGAGGTACGCCGGCATGCCGGTGCCGCAGCCGCCACAGGACCGCGCGCAGACGGGCGGCCGCGACCATGTCGGTGCAGTCCGGCCACAGCGTCGCGGCCGTCTGGGTCCGTGCGCAGCGGCCGTTGAGGGCCAGGAGCGCGATGAGGTGCTGCGGACCGGCCGGCAGATCGATAGGTTCCACCGTCTCGGCCGGCTCGTCGGCGACGGTCAGGAGCCAGTCGCCGAGCAACTGAAGTCGAAGATCACTCTCTAACAACGTCCGCACCGCACGGCCTCCCCTTCGGGGTGCGACGGCGCGTGTCAGTCGAGCCTGCCCCCCGGCTGTGTTGCTCGCGAATGTCCCCGCTGTGCGTGACGGCTGAACCACCAACTGCCACGCACTCCCTGAAACATGGGACAGGAATGGCCGGATGTCAAGACTGGCCGCCCGTTCGGCCGACGAACTCTTCGAGCCAGGCGCGGACCTCGCGGTAGACAGCCTCCGGTGAGGTCACCACCGCGGTCGTCTGGGCGTCGGCGCCCAGATCGGGCCGCTGGGTGATGCGCGCCTTGATTCCGGCCTCGTCGGCCGGCTCCCGCCAGACCCGGATGACCAGTGCCGCCGCGTCGGGCACGGGCTCGGACTGCGCGTGATCGGTCATGATCCACTCCCCCGGGAGTCATCCGACCGGCTGCCTGGTGTCGTGCGGGCTCGGGCCACCGGGAGACTCACGATGAGCCCAACGATCCCCGAAGTAGGCCGTTACGTCGACCACCGTCTTCCTGACAACGCTGTGACAACGCCGGGACAACGCTGTGACAACACCCTGAGCATGCTGCCAGGCATCCACTGGCCCTGAGCACCGAACACGGCGGAGGGGGTGACTCATGAACGAGAAACTGACGGCGGTCGAACTCGACCTGGAGGAGATCCAGGTACTGCCGGAGCGGGAGGCGTTGGGTGGTTTCAACTACGCCAACATCTACGCGTCCAACACGGCGGTCGCGCTGAACGCGGCGTCGTACTGGTCGGTGGCGAAGGCCGCGGCCATTCAGACGATTGTGGTCAACCAGCACTAGGCCGGCCGAATCGGGTGTGCGGGCGGTGATCACCGAGTGCGCCGCTCGCACGCCGCAGGAACGAGGGGGTTTCGATGACGGATCTCGGCAGGATCTCGGGTACGGACGTGGCCGGCCAGTCGGCCGAGCTGCTGCCCACGCGCGAGGCACTGGCACTGATCAACATCACCAACATCACGGCCGTCAACCTGGCGATCGCGGTGAATGCGGGGACGATCGGCTCGACCGCCACGGCCGCCGCACTGCAGCACCTGGCTGCGTTCCAGCGTTAGC
This sequence comes from Kribbella sp. NPDC050281, assembly GCF_040655855.1. NCBI lineage: Bacteria > Bacillati > Actinomycetota > Actinomycetes > Propionibacteriales > Kribbellaceae > Kribbella > Kribbella sp. NPDC050281. The sequence goes on from NZ_JBFAKS010000008.1 coordinate 70,785, forward strand.
ACCATCGGCGCACGGAACTGGCGGGGGGCCTGCGCCCCCCGCACTGGGGGGACGACCGCATCGTGACAACGACAGAAGACCACCTCCGCGCGGTCCCGGTGCGCGGCGGACCCAGGCCGAGCCGGGTGGGCGGCGTACGCCTGCTCGGACGGTACGAGGGGTCCGGGTTCCGGGAAGAGCGCTATCTGGCCGAACGGGCCGACCGGCAGATGGTCCTGCTGACCAAGCTGCTCTACCTGATCGTGGAGAACGCCGACGGGCGCTCGTCGACCGATCTGCTGGCCGACCGGGTGAGCCGCGCGTACGGTCACCGTCTCGATCCCGACGACCTGGTCCGCCTGATCAACGACAAGCTCGGTCCGTCCGGATTGGTCGCCCTCTGGAACGGCGCTCCGGTGGGACAGGAGAAGGCGGATCCCCTGCTCGCGTTGAGCCTGCGCGGCGTGCTGCTGCCGGCCCGTGCCGTCCGCACGATCGCACGGATCTTCGCACCGCTGTTCCACCGGCCCGTGATCGTGGCGGTCCTGGCGGCCGCGATCGCCTTCGACATCTGGGTGCTGACCACCCTCTCCGCCTCGGACGTCTTCGCTTCCCTGGTCGATCCGGCCGGGGTGCTGGCCGTCCTGATTTTGCTGCTCATGGCAACGGTCTTCCATGAGTTCGGTCATGCGGCCGGCTGTCGGTACGGCGGTGCCAAGCCCGGACAGATCGGCGTCGGCCTCTATCTCTGGATCCCTGCCTTCTACACGAACGTGACCAGCGCCTACCGGCTCAACCGGGCCGGCCGGCTGCGGACCGATCTGGGTGGCGTCTACTTCAACTCGGTCTACATCGTGGTCGCGGCCGGGATGTACCTGTGGACCGGATGGTCTCCCCTGCTCGCGGTGATCGCGCTGTCCCACCTGGAGATCATCCAGCAGCTGCTGCCGGTGGTCCGGTTCGACGGTTACTACATTCTCGGCGACCTGGCCGGCGTACCGAATCTCTTCGGGCACGTCCGGCCCATTCTGCGGAGCCTTCTGCCTGGCCGCCGGAACGATCCCGGTGTGGCGACGCTGCGTTTCCGTACCCGGATCGTGGTCACGACCTGGGTGCTGGTCACCGTCCCCGCGCTGCTCATCGGTCTGGGACTCCTGACGTGGAACGCCCCTGGCTACCTCGCCGGGTTCTGGGATCGCTCGAGTGAGTTGTGGGCCGGCGTACGAACACTCGTCGCGGCAGGGCAGATCGGCGCAGCGGCGCTCGCGATGCTGTCCCTGGTGGCGATCGCTCTCCCGATCGTCGGGCTGAGCGTCGTACTCGTCCGATCTTTGCTCCACCTCGTACGCGCGGTTCGAAACCGGCAGACCCCGCCGTCGCCGGCCGAGGAGGAACCGATGGACCACATCAGCGGGGCGACCGGTGCTGCCCTGTTCACCGAGGACAAGATGCTCCGCCGGCGGGTGACGCCGCCTCGGAACGGATGGCGGCACGGCCTGTACTTCGTCTCGAGTGGCCGGATCAACGTCGGCCCCAGCCTCGCCGAGCAGCGCGAACTGGAGCGGATCGACCGAGTCCGTGCGGCCGTGCGAGGCCCGCGCAGAGTGGTCACCTTGAGCCGTAAGGGCGGCGCCGGGAAGACCACGACCACTCTGATGCTCGGTCATACGCTCGCGATGCACCGCGGCGACCGAGTGGTCGCGCTGGACGCGAACCCTGACGCCGGCTCGCTCATCTATCGGGTCCGCCGGGAGTCCCCGGCCACGGTGACCAACCTTCTCGGCGAGCGCGATCTGATCACGAAGTACGCCGATCTGCGCGAGTACACCTCGCAGGCACCGAGCCGGCTCGAGGTGATCGCGTCCGACGACGACCCGACCATCAGCCAGGCGCTCGGCGACCGGGACTACCGCACTGTGCTCGACCTGCTCACCCAGCACTACAACCTGATCCTGGTCGATACCGGCACCGGCATCCTGGACGGCGCCATTCAGGGCATCCTGCGTGAGGCCGACCAGATCGTCGTCGTGATGCCACCGGCACTCGACGGCGCGCGGGTCGCGGCCGGGACGCTGGACTGGCTGGACCAGCACGGACACGCCGATCTGGTGTCGTCCGCGGTCGCCGTGATCAACACGACCAGAGGCAAGCCGCGCTGGCTCCAGCTCGACGAGATCGAGAACCACTTCAACAGTCGCTGCGCCGGCACGGTCCGCATCCCGTGGGACCCGGCGCTGGACAGCGGAGCAGCGGTCGACCTCGACGACTTGCGCTCCGCGACCCGCGATGCCTACCTGGAACTGGCCGAACTGGTCGCCGGCGGCTTCACCACGAACCGCTGGAGTCCCGTCTCGGTGGTTGATCCGTCCCTCACAGGCGAAGGAGCCTCATGACCATCAGCCGGCGACTCACAACGATCACGATGATCGCGTCCCTCGTCCTGGGCGCGACCGGCACCGCGAGCGTCCTCACGTTCCGGAGCGGCCAGGACTTCGACCTGGTCGCGTCCGCCAACCCCGCAACGCCAGGCAGCTCGGACACCGACCGGACCGCCATGTTCGAACGTGCCCGAGGCAAGCGAGCCCAGGCTGATGCCGTGGCCACCGCATCGGTCACCTGCGACTCGTGCAGTGCCAACGCTTCGGCAGTGCAGGTCATCTACGTGAACAAGGCAAAGAAGCGTACGGCGGACAACGTCGCGAACGCCTGGTCGAGTTGCAGCAACTGCCGAGCGAGCAGCGTGTCCGTGCAGGTCGTCGTGGTCCGGCCCGGTACGGCAGTCACCGCTCGAAACAGTGCCTTCGCGGTCAACGCGGCCTGTTCCGGCTGCACGACCTCGGCCGTCGCAGTGCAGATCGTCGTTGTCACCAGCAAGCATCGCGCGTTCTCGCGCCACGGCCGGCAACAGCTCGAGGAGATGGCGCGAGAACTCGAGGCTCAGCTGTCGACCGGCAGCAAGGCAGCACGCCTCGCGGTGACGAAGAACAGCAGCGGGCTGGCCGATATCGAAGCGCTGGTTCGCAAGGAGCTGAAGCCGACCAGCCTGAAGCCACAACTGACCGTCAAGACCGGATGACCGGAGGCCCCCGATGTCTGCCCGCCGATGGACCGCCCTCGCGGTCGCCCTTGTGGTCCCGCTGGTGCTGACCGGCTGCGAACCGATCAAGACCACGCCCGGCACCGGCACCGGCGCCGGCGGCAGCAGCAGCGGGAGCGCCAAGGGCAAGGGCAAGGGGAAGACCACCACGCAGTCGGGCGCCACCGTCCGGATCACGGCGTCGAAGAAGACCTGCTGGGCGGGCCGGGTCGGCGCGACGAGCAAGAAGGGCTGTGGATCCGCCACGTTCCAGGTCAAGGCCTCGAACGGCTCCTACACCGTCAACCTGCACAAGACGAAGGGCTCCGACGGCCTCAGCGTCGTACTGGTGGTCAACGGCAAGAAGGTCGACAGCGGCAAGATCAGCAGCAGCTCGACCGCCGTCTCGATCAGCTACGCCGGCAACTGATCCGCGGCCGGCGCGGCTGGCGTCGGCTGCGGTGGGGCAGTAACGGTGGTGAGTGCGTCGGCGAGCGAGCCGCGCCAGCAGACGTAGTCATGGCCGCCGTTGTACTCCGTGTACATCACGTCGTAGCCCTTGCTGCGCAGGATGGTTCGGAAGTGGCGGTTCGCGACCACCATGGACGGACCGTCGTCGGGGGTCGAGCCGCGTTCTTGCAGGCCGACCTCGAGATAGAACCGCACGGGCTGTCGTTCGGCCTCGGCGTACTGGCGGGTCAGCCACTCGTGTTCGTGGTCGTCGTCCGGGCTCCACCAGAACGATCCCGACTGCGAGATCACGGTGCCGAACATGTCCGGGCGATTGAGCCCCGCGAAGGCGGCGGCCTGACCGCCATGGCTCTGACCCGCCACGATCGTCCGCGCCGGATCGGTCGTGATCCGGTACCGCTCGCGGACCCAGGGCAGCAGTTCGTCGGTCAGGTACTCCAGGAAGGGTCCGCCGCAGGGGAGTTCGCGGTTGCGGACTTCCTGGCTCAGGCTGTCGACGAGGACGGCCACCATCGGCGGGATGCGGCGGTCGTCGATGAGGTTGTCCAGGATCGTGGGGAAGGGGATCGGGCCGCGTACGACGTCGCCGTCGAACAGCACGAGCAGCGGATACGGCTCGTCGTCCGGTCGATAACCGGGCGGGGTGTAGACCCAGATGCGACGCTCGTTGCCGAGGATCTCGCTACGGTGCAGCTGCTGGACGAGCTCGCCTGGGTTGCCGTCGGACCGCGGAGCGAGCCACGGCTGCGCGGGCGCGGCCGGTAACTCGATCAACGACACCACGGTCTCGTCAGCGCCGAGGAATTCGTCCTCGGGATAGACGAATGTCGCCGGGTTGAGCGGATCGGTGAACCAGTGCGCCGTACGTTCCTGCCAGTCCTCCGCCTTGGCCGCGGCACTGTCCACGTCATCGACGGCCAGACGGTAGGTGCAGCGCAGATCGGCGCGGACCCGGCAGGTGAGATACCAGACGTCGGTGCCGTCCAGGTGGTGCATCTGGTTGTCCGGTGCGTCCCATCCTGCTGGGCCGCCGAACACCGAGGCGCTGGCGATGGGTTCGCTCGACCGGTAGAGAAAAGTCAGCCAGACATCGTGGTCGTCATCCAGCACGGGCTCCACCAGTGGCGCACCCTGCTCGGTGACTTCGGCCCAGAACTCGTCAGTTCCGGCCGGATCAAGTTTCTGCAGACGTGGGCTGTCGATCTCATCGGCCATGCATCATCCCTTCGGCGTCGTCCTACCGTAGGACAATCCCGGACCACTGGCGCCCCGACCGAGCGTCGCCCTCGGTTCACAGCAGTGGATTGAGGGTTAGGCGCCGCGGACCAGGCGGTCGCCGAGGTCTGAGCGTCGGTAGAGGACCGAGCGGCCGTGCCGTGCGGAGATGAGGAGACCGGCCGCGCGCAGTGCACGCAGATGCTGGTTGACCGCGGTCGGCGTGACGTCCAGGCGCACAGCGAGCTCGGTCGACGACGTCGGCGTCTCGAGGAGTCCCATCAGCCGGGCGCGGACGCGGCCGATCAGGCCCACCAGGGCAGTGGCCGGCGTGTTCGTCTCGGTCTCCCAGAGCGTTGCGAGGCCGCGTGCCGGGTACATGATGTGCGGTGGCTCGTCGGGGGAGATGGGCGCCGTCGCGCGCCTGCTGAACAGCGAGGGGGCGAGCGTGAGGCCGCGGCCGGCGGTGGAGGTGCGGTACGACAGGTCGCTGCGCAGGCGCACGTACACAACGCTGTCCTCAAGGCGAACATGCCGGTCGAGGTCGGCGAACATCACTGCGAGGCCGGATTGCGCTGTGACCCGGCCGCGGTGGACGACGTCGGCCTCGAGCACGGTTCGCATCCGTTGCCAGTGCGGCTCGAAACATGCCTCCCAGTAGTCCCGAAGCGCAGCCAGGACACGGCTGAGTACCCTGTCGGGCCGGCCTCGAAGTACCGGGGGCAGCGCGGCCGGGTGGACCTCCGCCAGATCCGCCCGTACGACGCCGCCCGGTGTGCCGGTCAGGGCCGCGAACTCGTCGTCGATCCTGCCGAGCGGGGTGTACGGCCGCGGGGTGAGGAAGTCCGGCGTCCACAGCGATTCGTTCGTCAAGGCGCGGAGCAGCTCCAGGTCGAGCCCGGCGCGCGCCGCCTCGGTGGCCCGCAGCCAGGGCAGCTGCAGCGGGAACCGGCCCGGATCGCGCAGCGTCCGCAGCGACAGGACCAGCTCGTTCAGCGGCGAGATCGCGAAGCGCACCTCGCCGAGGTCGTTGCCGACGAGCTCGTATTGGATCATGAAGCAATACGCTACATCGATGGTGTCGCCGAGCAACGGATGCGACAACTGACACGTGCCTGCACTCCTCCGCGATCCCGTCGAACGCGCGCTCGCCTCCGCTGTGGCCGCGTTGTCCCTGTCCCGTGGGATGTTCTTCGCGGTCAGCGCGCTGTACTTCACCCGCGGGGTAGGACTGTCTGCGGCGACCGTCGGGCTCGGCCTGGCCGTCGCCGGCGGAGTCGGCGTCCTGGCGTCGTACGCCGGTGGGTGGCTGAGTGACCGGTGTGGCGCCGATCGGCTGCAGCAGTGGGCCCTCGCCGCGAACGGCGTCGCGCTGCTGGGCTACGCCCTGGCCCGCGACGTCGGCACCTTCGTGCTCGTCGCGGCCTGCGTCTCTGGCTCTCGCGGCCTGCAGAGCACCGCCCAGATGACGCTGCTCGCCCGATGGTTCGTCGGCCCGGAGCGGGTTGCCGTCCGCGCCCGGCTGCGCGTGGTGATGAACGTCGGTATCGGTATCGGCACCCTGCTTGCGGGACTGGCCCTGGTCGCCGACACGGCAACGGCGTACCGCCTGACTGTGGTAGTGGTCGGCGCCATCACCATCCTCGGCACGGTCCCACTGGCCGGCCTGCGCCGCAGAGTATCCGGGCTCGCGGAGCGCATGGACGCCTCCGCCGGCCCTGAGGCGCCACGGGGACCTTCGCCTCTCAGAGATCGGACGTACGTCGTCTCGACCGCTCTCAACGCCCTACTCGCAATCCACTTCGGGCTCACGTCGGTTGGCATACCGCTGTGGGTGGCGGATCACACCGAGGCTCCGACCGTCGTGGTATCGGCGCTCCTCGTGGTCAACACCGCTTATGTAGCGCTCTTCCAGGTCCGCGCGTCCCGCGGCACGCAGGACCTGCGCACGGCCGGACGATCGGCGCGCCGAGCAGGCCTGCTCCTGCTCATCGCCTGCTTGCTCTTCGCCGTCGCAGGTCATCTCGGTGCCGCTGCAGCGACCGGAGTCCTCTTGCTCGGCGCGCTCGCCTCCTCCGCAGGCGAGACGCGCGGCGAAGCCGGCAGTTGGGGTATGGCGTTCGAGCTCGCCGACCCGGCCCGCGCCGGCGCCTACCAGGGACTCAGCCAGACTGGCCTCGCGCTCGCCCTGATGCTCGGCCCGGCAGTCGTCACCACAACCGCCATCGACCACGGCACAGCGGGCTGGGTCGCGCTCGGTGCGCTCTTCGCGGCCACCGGCACCACAATCGCGGTCGTCGCGAACCGCGCTGCAGCGAGCAGAACCAGGACCGCCGTCACCCCGGCCGCGATGTAGGGTCATGCCAGTTCAGCGGGCCTTGGTGCCTCGAACCGCGTGACCGGAGGGGTCGATGCTGGGATGACGGCAGGGCGACCGATGCCCACACAAGACGACGTACTCGGGTACTTCGACACGCTGTCGAACTGGGGACGGTGGGGCGACGACGACGAGCTCGGCACTCTGAACCTCATCACCGACGACGTCCGGCTGGCGGCGGCGCGGGCCGTGCGCCACGGCAGGAGCGTGTCGTGCGGATGGGAGGTCGCCGTACCGGAAGAAATGGAGCGGTCGACGACGGCGTGCCCATGCGCCGCCGACATGCCGGGCGCCGAGCACATGCCGGCGCACTTCCGCAACGACCGGCGCTGGGGCTTCTCGAACGAGCGGCTCGGCATCATGTTCCACGGCAACACGATCACCCACCTGGACTCGCCGTGCCACATCTTCTGGGACGGCACGATGTACAACGGGCGGTCGCACTCGCTGGTCGACGCCGCGACAGGATCGGCGTGGGCGGCCGTCACGGCGGCGGCGAACGGGATCATCACGCGGGGTGTCCTGCTGGACATTGCGGGGGTCCGCGATGTGCCGTGGCTGGAACCGGGTGAGGGTGTGTTTCCCGACGATCTCGAGGAGGCCGAGCGTCGCCAGGGTGTGCGGGTGCGATCCGGCGACGCCGTACTCCTGCGGACCGGCTATGGCCGCGGTCGGCATGAGGCCGGTGCGGCCGGCGGTTTCGCGCAGGCCGGCTGGCACGCGTCCTGCCTGCCGTGGCTGCATGAACGGGGGGTCGCGCTGATCGGCGCTGACACCCCTCAGGACGTTCAGCCGTCGGGGTACGACGACGTGTTGATGCCGGTGCACGCCGTGAGCCTCGTCGCGATGGGCCTGTGGATGCTCGACAACTGCGACCTGGAGGAATGCGCGACGACGGCCGCTGAGCTCGGCCAGTGGGACTTCCAGCTCGCAGTCGCACCAGTCCGCTTCTCCGCCACGTCCGGCAGCCCGGTCAACCCCATCGCCACTTTCTGAGCGGGGCGCTCACGGTTGGCGGTCTGGCGCGTTGATCGGCGGGCCTGCCCCGGGTGCGCTGGTCGCGGCATGTCGTGCGTGGCGCCAGCTGAGGATGACCCAGACGACACCGAGGAGGGCGACGACGGCGAGGGTGCCGTCGTACGTCCCCTGGAAGACCCACTGCTCTCGTTGGGTCGGGGAACCCTCCCAGTAGGTGCCGTCCGGCCAATCGGCGATCCATCCGTTGCCGGTGAGTCCCTGGGTGATCCAGATTCCCCAGCCGTACGACGCGTCCCACGCTCCGTGGAGCGCCGAGACACCCAGGAACGTCCAGATCACTCGCCGAGTGACACGGAACCCGCCCTTGGGTGGCGCGGCAGCGGCGAAGAGGGCACCGCCGAGCAGCGCGGTCCAGGTCAGGTGGCCGAAGGGCGCGAGCATGGCTCGCGACACCTCGGTTTGCAGAATGGTCAGCTCGGGGTGGTCATTGGTGTGCTGGATGTAGGCCCAGAAGGCGTACCCCGTGCTCTCGAAGGCGGCGAAGCCGGCACCGACCGTGGCCCCCAGGACCATTCCACCGTGCACCGTGCGTTGGGGGACCCGCCAAGCGACGGCCACCAGCACGGCACCCTTGGAGACTTCCTCGATCGCGCCGACACCGAAGAAGCCGAGCGCGTTCCCCACCGGGCCGGCCCCGGTCGGCAGCAGGTAGATCTCCGTCACGGCGGACACGACGACCCCGATCGTCCCGGCCGCGAGGAACCCCTTGAGGACCACGTTGGTGGTCAGGCGACAGTCGTCCAGACGAGCCAGCGCGAAGGTCACGACCGTGACCGGCACCAGAAAGCTTCCGATCAGGAACAGGGTCGGAATCAGGATCGCGTCCCCGGTGAGCGCTGTCACGCCGGCCGCCAGCATCCAGACCAGCACGCCGGTCACCAGCATCGCGATCCACGCGCGCTTCCCAGCGGCGATCGGCACCCTCAAGGATTGATCGGCCACGGTAGGACGCTGACAGGCAAACAGCCGCGCCGCCTCCTCCCACGAGGGTGATTCCTCCGCGCCCCGCCTCGCGGCCGACTTTGCGATCCATTTCCGGACGTCGCTGCCGGATCGTTCACCGGGCCCTGGTCGAGCCGGCCTTTGATGTTCCCGCAGTGGTCGCGGCAGCGGCGGAGTTCGGCCACTCGTCACCCAGCAGGGGTGATGCCGCGCGTCCCCTCTCGGCTTCAGGGTAGGAGCGTGGTCCAGGGAACGACCCCCACGCTCCCCAGTCCTCCGGGCACGCTGCGTGCCCGTCGCTCTTGTTGGTCCAAGAACTCCACGGCCCGTTCGAGCTGGTTCGGCACTTCTCGACGGCGTGGGCGGAAGGGGAGCTATGGCTGTGACGACTGGGGGCGGCAGATCGGCGAGCCCTGCCACGCGGGCGTTCCGTAGAGATTCGAAGCGGGCTGGGACACACGGGCAGCTCAGCCATGCGGACCGGGTCGCTCTGGGGAAGGACGCCCGGAGGGTCACTCCGCGGGAGTCGCAGGCGGAGTTCCAGGCCGACCAGCCGCGGGATCCGGTGGGGCTGTTGCTGGAGCAGTCGAAGTCGCGGGTGCCGGAGCTGGTGCCGATCCGGCACGGGCGGATGCTGGTGTCGGCGTTCACGTTCTACCGCGGGGCTGCATTGCCGATGGCGGCCGACCTGGCCACGACGCCTACGTCGGGGCTGCAGGTGCAGTTGTGCGGAGATGCACATCTGTCCAATTTCGGCGCGTACGCCTCTCCGGAGCGGGAGTTGGTCTTCGACGTCAACGACTTCGACGAGACCCTGCCCGGCCCGTTCGAATGGGACGTCAAACGGCTGGCGGCGAGCCTGGCAGTGGCGGGACGGGACAACGGGTTCCGGGGCAAGCACCGCCGCAAGATCGTCCTCGCGGCGGTGACGGCGTACCGAAAGGCGATGCGAGGGTTCGCGAAGCAGACATTCCTGGAGGTGTGGTACGCACACCTGGACATCGAAGAGGCCATCTGGCAATTCCGGTCCCAGATGAAGGCCAAGGGGTTCAAGGCCACGGAGAAGATGCTGGCCAAGGCGCACACCCGCGACAGCACCCAGGCGCTGCGCAAGTTGACCAGTGTGGTCGAGGGCCGTCGGCAAATCATCAGTGACCCCCCGATGGTCGTTCCCGTCGAGGAAGTCTTCCCCGACGTGCAGGCCAGTGCGGTGTATGAGGAGATCCGCGCGGTACTGGGCAAGTACCGGCGTACCCTGCAGTCCGACCGGCGGCACATGCTCGAACAGTTCACGCTGGTCCAGGCGGCTCGCAAGGTCGTCGGCGTGGGCAGCGTCGGTACTCGCGCCTGGATCGTGCTGATGGACAGCGGGGACGGAGTCGAGCCGGTTTTCCTCCAGGCCAAGGAGGCACAGCCATCGGTTCTGGCGGAGTACTGCGGGCGCAGCAAGTACACCAACCAGGGCGAGCGCGTGGTCGCTGGACAGCACCTGATGCAGGCCGAAAGCGACATCTTCCTCGGCTGGACCCACATGCCGAGCCCGGACGGAGTCGACCGCGACTACTACGTCCGCCAACTCAAGGACTGGAAGTTCTCCGTCCCGATCGAGCAGAGTGCCCCCTCGGGCATGGCCGTCTATGCCCGCGTCTGCGGCCGGACCCTGGCCCGCGCTCATGCTCGCTCCGGCGACCGCGTCGCCCTGGCCGCCTACCTCGGCGGATCGGACGCCTTCGACCAGGCGATCGCCGACTTCGCCGAAACCTACGCCGACCAGAACGAACGCGACTACACCGCGTTCCAGAGCGCCGTCGAAGACGGCCGAGCCCAAGCGACCACCGACATCTGACAGCCGAACCCCGGGCGATCCAGTCCGGACGGCCGAGAAGGAAAGAGTTGCGCCATGGCAGAACCCGCCATCGATCCCGATGCTGAGCACAGGGCGTCGGCACTCGGGCGCCGGTACTTCATCCGATTCGAGGAAGACACGCTGCGGCAACGGCCGCTGTGGATCCGGCTGATCATCGAGTTCCTGGGCACCTTCGTCCTGGTGACGGTCGCGGCCGGATCAGGGGTGATCAACCAGTACGTCGGCAACGAGCCGATCAGCAGAACCGCGGCGGTGATCGCGCCCGGGGCGGTGGTCATGGCGATGATCTACGCCTGGGGCCCGCTGTCAGGACTCCACATCAATCCCGCGGTGACTTTCGCCTTTGCCGCCCGGGGAGTCTTTCCAACCAAATGGGTGCTTCCGTACTGGGTGGTCCAGATGGCCGGGTCCATCTGCGCCGCGCTGTTCCTGCAGTTTATGTTCGTCAACGCCAGTGCGGGCGGGAACTACCCGATCAAGACTTCCGGCGGGGAGTGGAAGTCGATGGTGATGGAACTCGTCCTGACCGCGATCTTGGCCAGCGTCATCCTCAACACCGCGACGGGCGGCCGCAGCATCGGCCACAACGCGGCGATCGCGGTCGGCTCGACAGTCGCCCTGCTCGGTTTGTTCGCCAGCCCGATCAGCGGCGCGTCGATGAACCCGGCCCGTACTCTCGGACCCGACATCGTCGGCAACGACTACACGGGCTGGTGGGTCTATATCGCGGGCCCATTGATCGGGGCCGCCATCGCTGTGGCGATCATCGGAGCGGTGCGCGGACTGCCCGACAAGGACGAGCGTGACGCCGCCGAAGGCGACGCCCTGCCGATGACCACCACCTCGGAGTAGGCAGCTTCGCATCCGGCCAGGGGCAGGAGCGTGTGTCGATGACGGCTGAACCGCGTGAGGGCCGGCCCGGCGAGGCAGAGCGCAGCCTGGAGGTGCGCTGGATCTTCCCGGGCCGGCTGGAGACCGCTGTGACCGAATGGTTCGGGCGGTTCCCGATCGAGACAGAGTCACGCGAGGACAGCTACCTATTGGAACCGCAGTTGCCCGGCCTTTCGGTGAAGGTCCGCGGCGGCATGGCACTGGAGGTCAAGAAGTACCACGGGAGCCCGGGAATCCTGGAGGTCGCCGACTGCGCCCGCGGACGCCTGGAGTCCTGGCAGAAGTGGTCCTTTCCGTTCAGCCGGGCCGGCCAGAACAGCGACCGCCAGGCCGGCTGGCGGCCGGTAGGCAAACGGCGACGCATCAGCCGTTTCTCACTGGCCGGAGGACAGATCGTCGCGCGCGCCGCGATGCTCCACCAGGAGCCGCAGTGCGACGTGGAACTCACCGAGGTCCGCACCATCGGCGAGGACTGGTGGACCCTGGGGTTCGAGGCCAGCGGTCCCGCCGATCTGCTCCCAAGCACACTCGAGGCCACCGCCCGGCTCGTGTTCAGCCACCCCCTGCCCGGTGATACGGACCCCGATCTCGACGAATCCAAGTCCTACCAACGCTGGCTCTCCCCGCCCCAATAGTCAGGGTGCGCAGCCTTACTCAGTTGTTCTTGGGCTCACGGCAGCCAAGAGGCATAGAAGATCCCGAGCCCGGTCGCGACGAAGATCCCGGCCACGACCCAGAAGCGGATCACCACGGTGACCTCGTCCCATCCCAGGTGTTCGAAGTGATGGTGAATGGGAGCGATTCGGAAGATGCGACGCCCCGTGCCCGTGAGTCGCTTGGTCAGCTTGAAGGAGATCATCTGCAGCAGCACGGACATGGTCTCGAGCACGAACAGTCCGGCGATGACGGCCATCAGGAGCTCGGTTCGAGACATGATTGCCAGCCCGGCCAAGGCGCCACCGATGGCGAGGGAGCCGACATCGCCCATGATGATCCGTGCGGGCTTGGCGTTCCACCAGAGGAAGCCGACACAAGCTGCAGCGATCGCGGCCGCGAACATCGCGAGGTCGAGAGGGTCACGCACCTGGTAGCACTGTGACTCCACCACAGTGGGCCGCGAGGAGCCGCACAACTGGTTGTTCTGCCAGACATTCACGATGGTGTACGCGCCGAAGATCAACGCCGAGGCGCCGGCGAGCAGCCCGTCGGCGCCATCAGTGAGGTTGGCGCCGTTCGAGGTCGCGGTGACGAGGAACCAGATCAAGAGCAGGACCACGATCAGGGGCAGCTTGATCCCCCAGTCATGAGTGGTGGAGATGTACTGCGACGCCGGCCTGACACCGCGCTCATCGGCGAAGAACTGCGTGGCCAGGACCCCGAAGACGAGCGCGACCAGCGTCTGACCCGCCATCTTGGCCCGACTACTCAGACCCCGGTTGTCCTGGGTAAAGACCTTGATGAAGTCGTCGAGGAACCCCACTACCCCGCAGCCGAGGAACAGCAACATCAGGAGCCAAGCGCTGGCACTCGGCCACCGGCCGGTCAAGATCGTTGCCGCCAAATATGCCGCGGTGGCACTCAGCAGGATCACGAGGCCGCCCATGGTCGGCGTACCCCGCTTGACGTGATGTGTCCTCGGTCCGTCGTGCCTGATCGGCTGGCCGAAGCCGCGACGGGCGAACCATCCGATAGCTATTCGGGTCCCCAGCAGCGAGCAAACCGTCGCCAACGCGCCGCTCAGGAGTATTGCCCGCACAACATCCAGCCCCCCTCGGCCATTCGGGTGGTCGATCCCTTCGAACCAAGAGGGACTCGTCCCGCCGATTCCGCAGTACGAGAACCAGCAAGCCGGTCAAACATAGCGAACAGCCAGGTCCCATCAGTCCCCGACGTACACCGACCCACCCCAGCCACCGCCCCCCGACCAACGAACGCCAACCGGAAGGCCCGCCCTGACTCATCGCCCGCGACCGCGCTGCAGGAAGACCTGGCGTGTCGCAAGCTGGCCGACCTTCTGTGGCGGGACACCACGACACGAACGCCGCAGTAGATGGGTCTCGGGCGACGCACGCTCACATCAGCGCGCGGATCGCGGCAGGTCCGGTCGTTCTGAGACGTCACCTAGCGATGTCTGGAAGAGAGTCGGCTCGGAGCGTGCTGCCGTACTCGTAAACCAGGCGGAGGCAACCGATGGCGTCCGCCGCCTGTGGGAGGACTGGATGCGACCCCACCTTGTCCACCGCCATCGATCGAATGGCGCGATTCAACCGGCCTGAAGCCCGGGTTACCGCCGCCCAATCCCAGTCGTCGGGAATCCCGAGTTCCGGGTACACATCCGCCCACTTCTCTGCCCGCTTCTGGGTGTTGTGGTTCGTGTGGCAGCGGCCAAGCTGGCCATCCCTGACGAGGCCCTCGAGCAGGAGCTGGATCAGGCCCCACCCCCGGCACGAGAATCGGAAGGACGCAGGGGCGCCAAGGTGAGGACGCAGCTCGATTCGATCGATCACCGGTGCCGGACCAGAGTCCTCAGCCAACAGCATGAGATGCGAAGCCGTGCGCTGCCGTGACATCAGGACTTCACCAGGTCCTGCGAACTCCCTCAGCTCCATACATTCGTCGGAGTACGCCTCGAATACTCGGAAGTCGAGCCTGAAGACGGCATCGAGCACCGCTGTGTGGTCCTCGTCGACGGCGTAGAAGTCAAGGTTGGGCACGCGCTAACTATGCCCACCCTGAGGTCGACCAGCCAATGAACTCTCATCGGCATGACCGCGCCCTACTATCTGCGGCATGTTCGAGCGTTTGTCAGCCGTCCCAGGGCAGGCGGTGCATCAGTTCGTCGTGCGTCGGTGTCATCCCTCGGGCTGCCATGACGCGCACCTTCTTGAGGTTCGAAAGTGACAGGAGCGGCGTGTAGTCCAGGTCGTCGACGATCAGGGTGTGGAGTAGAAGACGTTCGAGTTGGGGTATCTGGGCGAGGAAGGCGACCGACTGAAGGCGGACGTTCCGTGGAGTCATCCAGGCTCCACCGAGTTCCAAGTCTTTGACTGCTCGCATTTCCCCGACAGGACTGGCATCGACGAGACCCTGTAGGCCGTCGACCTCAAGGGTTTCCACGCGTTGGAGATCTGCAAGATGAGCTAGGTTTCGGACCTTGGAGGCCCCGGCGAGGCGCAAGGTGTGCTGCTGAGAACGGAAAGGTCGTCGTAGTCGCCCCACTTGACTTGGAGCGAAGTCAACTGGTGCTGATCGGACCAAGGCGTCGAAGGGCCGCTTAGGTGTCCGAGTCGTGAAGCGGAGCGACCGGATTGGAGTAGGCCCCGATCTGAAGAACTCGACCCATTCGTCGACGATCTGGCGCTTGCGCCGCTCTGGGTAGGCAGAACCAAGCTGAGTCGCCGCAATCATGACCGAAACCTGGGCGGAGTACTCGCCGACCTCAACGAGCTGCCGCCCGTCAGTCGCCCGATCCCGTGACATGGCGACTTTCTTGCACCGGGCAACAGGACAGCCGCGCCAAACAGGCATCCCGCACATCGACGTGTGCGTGCGTTGGCCGGCGTCCCAGGTGATCGCCAAGCTTCGGCCTGTCGCGAATCAGTTGGCGGACGAGTGTCGCGGATCTGTTGGCTGATCACAGATGAAGGCGTTCCTGCAGGCTACGTGCGCTGCATCCCTATCGCGCGGGATCGGACACATGGATGCAGTACGACCGGTCCGGGGCCTCTTCAAGAGTGGTGGGCCAAGGATAGCCACCGCGGTCATGTGTGCTCTGACCTTGGGTTGGTAGGCCCCGTGGGACTCGAACCCACAACCCGCGGACTCTGGCATGAATGCGCTCATCGTTTGTCATCAACTGGCAAACCTACCCGTGACCTGCGGATTCACAGCGCCAGGCTTCTCATCGGTGACCGTGCTCAGCCAGCGTCTTCTGTTGATTCTGCTGAGTAAAGGCGGACAACTCAAGATTGTCGGGACTCATTGTCTACGGCGACCGCAGTCAAAGGCACTGAAGTACGCTGCAGTTGGCTGCCTTCTACGACATGCAAGTCTCTTCGGATCAGAAGGTTGGGCGTTGTCCGGCCCTGGACTGGCGGCGTCTCCGGAGCGCTGCGGGCCAGCGAGTACATCGAGGAGTTCGCGGCCGCTGGGTTCCGGCACGCGAGCGTCGACGTGACCCGCCGCGAGGACATTCAGGCGATCGCCGATATGGCCGAGGCGGCCGAACTGCCGGCCGCAGGAACCTGGCGGCACTAGCCGACCCCGAGGTCGTGGCACTCTCCCCGGACGGACGACATATCGCGGTCACGAGTGCGCAGGGCGAGGTACTCGTGCTCGACACCGCGCCCGGCGCAGCGCCAGGACGGCCCGTGAAGGTCAAACGGGGGCGCGAACAGTCTCGCGTTCTCGGCCGACGGTTCCCGCCTGGTGGCGCCTGGTGATGGCACGGTGAAACCTGTACGACGGCTCCACCGGCGCTCCACTTGGCTCCGTCGTTGTCCCGAACCGGACAATCGTCACCGCGGACTTCCGGCCCGACGGCCACACCGTAGTTATCGCGTCCTACGACGACGCGATCTACACCTGGGACACCCGCCTCGAGCACGCCATCGACTACGCCTGCCGAACAGCCGGCCGCGACCTGACCGTCGAAGAATGGCACGAGAACTTCGGCGCCCGGCCCTACCGCAAGACCTGTCCCTGACATACCACACGAGGCATAGCCGCAATGCAGCCGGCCGGCTCTCCAGAGGCCGGGTTCGCGGCGTGGGCCGTGCTCGACTTCAACGGGGGCTCATACCTTCGCATGTAGCCGGGCTTCGTCCCACAGGCTGCGGTAGGCGACCGACGCCGGGGACGTGCGGGCCCAGGCCACGACCGGGGCGCGGCGTACGCCCATCTGCTCGACGATCGAGGCCATCGGGATCGCGGTGCCCGCGATGTCTTGGTGTTCCTTCGGGAGTTGCTCGGACAGGTCGCGGTGCAGCCGGCGACGGCGGTCGACCATGGACAGGAAAGCGAGCAGGTCCGGCGCGGGCCCCTTGGCATCGGCGATGAACGACCGCAGCTGGTCGAGCGTGCGCACCGACAGGGGAGCGGGCACCAGCGGAGCGAGGACCAGGTCCGCGGCGCGCACGATGCCCTCGGACACGAGCGACACGCTTGGCGCACAATCGAGTACGACGACGTCGTACTCGTCGGCCATGCTGTCGAGGAGCCGGCCGAGGCGGCGGGTCGGCTTCTTCTGCGCGTCCAGCAGCAGGTCGAGGTTGCGGTAGGAGAAGTCGGACGGCAACAGGTCGAGGTTGTCGAAGTCACTCGCTTTGACGGCGTCGCGGAGGTCACGCTTGCCGGAGACGAGCGCCTCGCCGCCGCCCTTGACCTTCGGCCGGATCCGGAACAGGTACGTCGCGCCGCCCTGCGGATCCAGGTCCCACAACAGGACCCGGTGTCCGCTCTCGGCGGCCAGCCAGGCCACGTTCGCCGCCGCGGTCGTCTTCCCGACACCGCCCTTGATGCTGTAGGACGCGACGATCCTCATCGGCTGGTCACCATCCTCGCGTAGAGACGCTGGTTGTGTTTCCGGTTGAACCGGTGCCAGCGGTCCGCCACCTCGGCACGAGCGGCGTCCTGCCGAAGCTGCAGGTGGTGTTCGAGGCGACCCATCGCCATCAGCGTCGCCGGGGGCGTGCCGGGCTTGGCGAGTTCGACGGCGTACTGGTGGACGCTGATGCGTTGGGCCTCGGCGTCCTGGAACTCGCCGAGGATGTCCTGCAGGAGCTTGAGCTCACTCACGGCCTCGCTTCGGGCGTCGGCGCCGTACAAGCTGCCGAAGAACTCGAGCAGGTAGCGCAGCTCCTTGCAGCGCTTACGCAGGTCGTGCACGGCTTCTGCCGGTGAGGCGTCGGTGATGGCGTCGCCGCGTTTCGCGACGCGCTTCCAGGCGCGGCTCAGCAGCTCGTCGGCGACCTCGATCACCGGGCGCTCGACCGGCCCGGGGACCGCCAGTTCGTGCTGCCATCCGTCGAGCAGCGCGGCGAATCGTTCGGACCGCAGTGCGCGGTTGAGTACGGCGTGCGCCGTTTTGCGGTGCCGCGTGAGCTGGTCGCGGAACGGCTCGAGCTCGCCGGATGCGTTGACGTGGCTGACCAGGTCTTCGAAGCCGAGCAGGTACACGTCGAGATCACGGCTCAACGAGGTCTGAGCGGCGAGCCACTTGAGCTCGACGGCGTACCTCGCCCGGATGTCCTCGTCAATCGTTCCGTAGGCGAACTTCAGCACGGCTCGGGTACGGCGCACCGTGACACGCAGATCGTGGAGGAACTCGGTGTCCAATTGGCGAAGCGTGCCCTCGACGTTGTCGAGGACGATCTCTCGTAGTTGCGTGAGCGTGCCGGCGAACGCGTGGGTGGCCGGGATCCGCGAGGTGAACTCCAGGTCCGGCTTCGACCTGAAGCTGCGCGGATGGAGACCGGCCGCCCGGAGGACCGACTCAAAGAGCGGCTCCTTGGCCGGTCCGAACCCGGGTATGGCGTCCAGCGTCCGGCACACCTTGGCCGCGTCCTTGTCGTAGCCGCGGAGAGACTCGATCCTGGCCCGCACGCCGACGGGCGTGCCGTCCCGGAGGGTTGTGGGACCTTCGACGACGATCCGGGCGACGGTCTTCTCCTCGGGGTCGAGCACCGAGAGCACCTGAACAGGACCGCTCGCGACTACGCGCGGCAGCAGCGCCCGCACACCGATCTGTTCGAGGACGCGGTCTCGCGTCACACCGGCCGGAAGGGCGTGCGCGGTGACCGCAGTACGGCCGGTCTGCTGTCGGGAGATCCGCTGCCCTTCGAGGTCGCTCAGCACGAGCCACGACTCGCGTTTCTGCACGTGCTGCTCGAGCAGCAGTCCAGCGCGGAACAACCGCCAGTCATGCGTGTCGAACCAGAATCTGCGCTCGGTGTGGTGAACGTCGACGCGCACCGGCAACGCGTCGGTCAGCACTTCGACGCATGACGGCCCGGCCGCCTCGTCGACCACGAACTCAGCCGCCACCCTCGGCTCCCGGAAACGCGACGTGAACGATGAATGAACGCAGGTATGTCTCACTCCAGTGAACTACGGCATGCCCCTGTCGCGATGCGGGCGCGCGGACTACCGGTCTGCCGATTATTGCGGCATCAAGCCCAACTGCGCGAGCAGCGAGACCTGGTCGTAGTAGAGGTCACCACCGATTACCTGGCCGGTCTCGTCGAAGTGCCAGAGCTCGCAGAGCGCCAACACGAACTGTTTGCCGGTAGCGGGGAACGGTCCCAGCGGCCCGTCGTGGGTTCCGGCGACGGTGAACATGCTCACCGCCGCCTGACCGGCGTCGAGGTAGCGAGGATCGGTGATCCGGATGTCGGACGAGGCCCGGACCCAGCCGGGCAGGAAGTCGTCCTTGAATTCCTGCGGGGTCCGGAACGTGCGGCCCTGCGCGTGGTCGGTCCACGCGATGTGGTCGGCGTATTCCTTGGTCATCGCCTCGAAGTCCCGCTCGTTGAAGGCCGCGTGACCAGCGCGATGGATCTGGATGTTTGTCGATGACATGACTTCCCCTTCGATGCTGACGCTCGCTGATCAGGCGATCGTGACAGCCACTGCTTGCCCGAACCTTTCCCCAACCTTTCCGTATGCTGGGCGTTACCGATGGGCACCGGACGATCGACCCCACAGCGCCTCGTCAGCGAATGGACCAGGGCAAGGATCCAGCTGTGCGGTCGCTTCGTCGTCGACATCGACGGCACCCGTATCGAGGACACGCTGCCCGGCGGTCGGGGCCGGTCCCTGTTCGCCTACCTGGTCCTGAATCGTGGCCGGGCGGTGCCACGTGATGAGCTGATCATGGTCGGCTGGGGAGACGACACTTCCCCGGCAGCGGCCAACGCGCTAAGTGTGCTGCTGTCCAAGCTGCGACACAGCCTCGGCGCCACCCAACTCGGGGGGCGGAGCAGCATCGAGCTGCTGTTGCCACAGGCCACCTTCGTCGACGTCGAGGCGGCCATGGAGGGCGCCCACCGCGCGGAGTCCAGCATCGCCGAAGGGCGCTGGGCGCAGGCATGGGGCCCGGCCGGCATCGCCTACCACGTCGGCACCAGGCCATTCCTCGCCGGACTGGAGGCGCCGTGGATCGAGGACTGGCGACGCCGGCTGGCGGAGGTCCGACTTCGTGGACTGGAGTGCTTTGCCGCCGCCGGCCTCGGCCTCGGCGGTCCCGGCCTCGCGCAGGCCGAGGAACGAGCCCGGCTGCTGACCGAACTGGCCCCGTACCGCGAGACCGGACACCGCATCCTCATGGAAGCGCTCGAACGACGCGGCAACCTCGCCGAGGCACTCCGCGTCTACGAGCGGCTCCGAGTCCTGCTCCGAGAGGAACTTGGGATCGCTCCGAGCCCCGACCTCCGGGCCGTCCACCGACGGCTGCTGCTCCACAGCGCCGACCGCTAAAGCACCTCTGCCTGCGCGAGGATGTCCTCGCGGGTGACCTGGTCAACCAACTCGGGATGCAACACGCCCATGTGGTCTTGGGCGTTGTCCCACAGTTCGTCGTCGTCCGCGCCCTGGATGACGTAGCCGCATATGCAGATGATCCTCAGCGCCATCGCCAACCTCCATCCGCCTCGGTCCGATCTTCACGCCCCGTCATGGACGACCTCCTCCGCATCATGACGCACCGCCCACCGATGGCGCACAGGAGAGTCCGCAAGGCATCACTCACACGGCCTCTCAACCGATCGATAGGCCCAACGGCCGGCCCATGATGCTCCGATCGCTGCCGATCTGCGTGGACTCGTCAACTCACTGCCGACCGAGCGTGTGCGCGCGGTGCGTGGCGTGACAACAGAGCTACCTCGCATCGACCAGCCGACACTCGCGGGCACCCGGCCGGGCTGAGCCCCTATGAGGCGGCGCCTGTCAGCCCTCGTTCGGACGCCGCGATGGATACCCTTCGCGAGCACTCGTAATGAGCCGGTCGTCGGTTCGTTCCCGACACGCCCTCCACAACTCCGACTTCCCGGCCTACCGCCGCGAACCGGCTCACCGAGGGAGCAACTCTTGGTAGGCCCCGTGGGACTCGAACCCACAACCCGCGGATTAAAAGTCCGCTGCTCTGCCAGTTGAGCTAGAGGCCCTCTCACGAGGGGTGAGGGGAACAGTGTGTCAGGTTTGTCCAGGTGGTTGCTCGGTGGGGGCTGAGGTGGTTACGGCTGGTGACTGTTCGGGTGAGGGTGGTGGGCGTACTCTCGGCCTAGGGGAAGGGCGTGCGTGGGGGCGTGCGCTGGGGTCAGGGGGACTCGATGGGGGTTGTGGAGCGGGCGGCGATCGCCGGGTTGCATGCGGAAGTGGTGAACGCCTGGAAGGGGATTGTCAGCGAGGCGAGCACGCTCGGGCTGGCGGACCGGATCGTGATCTCGGTGAAGCTGAAGGCACGGGCGGACGCGTTGGCGGCGCACGAAGGGCTGGTCCGGGACGCGGGGGACCTGGCCACTGACGTACGGGCGTTCGCGACGGCCGTGAAGATGCAGAATCCGCTGACCGGGGTGGTCTGGGGGACCGGGCTGGCCTCTGGGGTGTTGGGGTTCTTCGGTTGGTGGTCGTTCGTGGCCTTGCGGACCGCGTGGTCCGACACCGAGGGCGGTATGGCGCAGACGACCGCGGCGGTGATCGGTGTGCTGACCGTGGCGTCCGGAGTCGTGATCGTGGCTGTGGTCCGGGCCGCGGTGATCGCGGCGCAGGCGGCATTGCAGACGCTCGACGACTTCAGCGCCAAGGAGCACCCGTCCGCCGAGCTGCTGCGCGAGGTACGGCCCGCGGAGGAACGGTTGTTCGCCGTGTTCCGGCAGCGGGTGCCGGAGCCGCCGATCACCGCCGGGCCGTTGATCGTGCTGGGAGTCGTCGGGCTGCTCGCCGGCGTCCTGTTCGCGGCGATGACGGGCGTCGGCGCGCCGGTTACCTGAAGGGTGACCCCCGAGCCGGTTACCTGAAGGGTGACCCCCGAGCCGGTTACCTGAAGGGTGACCCCCGGGCCGATTACGCTGTGTATTGCACAGTAGTCAGAGCGGTCGCGCTGGGGGTGTCGACTGGCGTGCTCGCTTCCTCGGGGGAGGAAGACGATGGGTTTCCGGATCCACTTCGGCTGCGCCGACCTGGCGCGTACGACGATCGGCCGCACGCCCGATCCATTGTGGGAAGTGCTGCTCGGCATGCACATGCTGCAGACCGAGGACGAACCGTCGGTCTTCGGGGCGTGGCGGCAGCGGGCCAGGGCGAAGCTCACCGAGCTCGAGCGTGAGCTGCTCGTACTCGCACCACCGATCGGGTATTCGCCGGACTTCCTCACTCCGGCCGCGTCGGTGAACGGTCTCGACGCCGGGCTGGCCGCTGTGGCGGCAACGCCGCAACACCAGTTGGAGCAGGAGGTACGGCGGTTGTCGGGCGAGGTTCGCTTGCCGGGCTGGACGCGACGCCTTGCGGCCGGGGATCCCGGCGTACTCAAGAAGGTGTGCGAAGGCCTGAAGCACTTCCACCGCACCAAGATCGCGCCGCAGTTGCCGTCGATGTCGCCGACGATCGCGCGCGACGTGAAGCTGCACAGCGACACCGTGACGACAGGCGGCTTCGAGAAGCTGGCGAAGACGCTGCATCCCGCGATGCAGTGGGGTCCGCCGGTGCTGCACGTCGACATGCGCCACATCAACCGGGATCTGTACCTGCGCGGCCGCGGCCTGCGACTGGTCCCGTCGTTCTTCTGCTGGCGGCATCCGATCATGCCTGCTGATCCGGACCTGCCGCCGGTCCTCGTCTACCCGGTGACGCACGACCCGGCCTGGTCCGAGCCGACCGGGCAACCCGCCGATCCGGAACGTGCCCTGGCCGACCTCCTCGGTCGTACGCGGGCCGCCGTACTGCGAAGCATCTCGGTAGGCGCATGCTCCACCAGCGAACTGGCCGCACGCGCCGGCATCTCACTGGCATCGGCCAGCGAACACGCACGCGTCCTGCATCGCACGGGCCTCGTCACCACCCGCCGGGCCGGCAACGCGGTCCGCCACACGATCAGCCCGATCGGCACCCACATCCTCACCGGCACCCGGGCCTGAACCCGCTACCGGACGGTCACGTCACAAAACCGAGTCGGTTCGGCCGCTGCCCCTCGCGGCGCGATCCATCGCAGTGGTATGGATCAGTCTTCGCCCGGGAAGTCCGGGCGCTGACAATCCCGCCGCGGGGGGAACCGACGGCGGGTTGGGGGGAATCGTGCATTTGTATCGTGCTGCGCTGGCAGCCGGCAGCGTGCTGGCTATCGGCGTACTCGCCACTGGTTGTGGACCGGCCCCGAGTACGACGGAGGTCGCCCAACCAACTGTGGTCGTGAGCACCGAGGCGACACCAGCACCGGAGACCACGGCCACGCCGACACCAACACCAACAGCGCCGAAGCCGCCGACCACCACGAAGGCACCGACGACGACCAAGAAGACCGTCGTCGAGTTCCGCACCATCCCGTTCAAGAAGAAGACGGTCACGGATTCGTCGATGCCGAAGGGCGAGAAGACTATCCGGACCACGGGTGTGAACGGGACCCGCAAGCTGACCTACCAGCTCACCTACCTGAACGGTGTCCAGACAGACAAGGACCTGCTGCGGGATCAGGTGTCGAAGGAGCCGCGCTCGCAGGTGACCGCGGTCGGTACCAAGGTCGAGCAGCCGGAGTCGTCCGGCTGCGACCCGAACTACAGCGGCTGCGTCCCGATCGCCAGTGACGTCGACTGTTCGGGTGGCAGCGGCAACGGTCCGGAGTACGTCGCCGGCCCGGTCCGCGTGATCGGCAGCGACATCTACGGCCTCGACAGCGACGACGACGGCGTCGGCTGCGAGGACTAGCGAAGACGTCTAGGTCGTCTGGTTGTGATCGCGGCGGGCGCTGAGAATGCTCGCCGCGATCGCGCCCATGATCAGCAGGACTCCGATCAGCTGCAGTCCCGGCGAGTCGTCCGATGCTCCGTAGATGACACCGGCAGCGCCGAGCGCGACCGTCACGACAGCAACGACGTACTTCATCAAGACCTCCCGACACCCGACAGGAACTCATCGAGTATCACCCGAATCCTATCGACTATCAATAGGTTTCCAGGAGAATCGGGGTCCACGCCAGTGCTTGTAGACGAGGGTCCGCTCCGAAGGTGCGTCGCCGGAGAAGCTGAGACCGACTTCGCCGGT
This sequence comes from Kribbella sp. NPDC050281, assembly GCF_040655855.1. Classification (NCBI taxonomy): domain Bacteria; kingdom Bacillati; phylum Actinomycetota; class Actinomycetes; order Propionibacteriales; family Kribbellaceae; genus Kribbella; species Kribbella sp. NPDC050281. Next base: position 94,890 of record NZ_JBFAKS010000008.1, read on the forward strand.
GGTGCTGCTGACCACCAGGCTGGCCAGCGAGGGCTCGTCGCGGCGGAGGCAGTCCTCGGAGAGCAGGTCGAGGAGGCGCCCCAGCCCGTTGATGGCGTGCGGGATGCCGAGGTCGGTCTTCATGGAGCCGTAGGTTGCCGTGCCGCCGGTAGTGGCTACCCCGATGAGGTAGGAGCGCATCCGGGGTAGCCACTCGACGTCGGCCGGGGTGACGGTGACGTTCCGGCCCTTGATCGGGAGGGTCTCTCCGCGGTTCAACAGCAGGTCCATGGCCCGATCGTGACACGGCGGGTCCTCCAGCGCAGCAGGTTGGAACCGGTGAGATCAGTGGGGCCAGGAGGGGTTGCGGCCGAGGTGGGCGACGATCTGGTCCAGCGGGTTGTCGCCGTTCCACGGCAGCGCGGGGGAGAAGGGCGTGCCGGGGGCCAGGCGGATTTCGCCGGTGGGTACGACGTTGGCGACGGTCTGCGCGGCCGACAGGACCTCTGGGGTGAAGGTGACGGTGGTGCCGAGGGTTGCGGCGACGTCCCAGGAGTGCACGACGTAGTCGATGAAGTGGAAGCTGATCGCCTGGTGGCCGGGGAAGTCTGCCCCGAACTCGGTCAGCGGGAACGTCCGCTCGGTCACGCCCTCCTCCGCGAACGCGGCCAGCACGTGCTCGGCCGACACGATGTAGGCCTTGGCCGGCTCGTCGCCCAGGTCGCGAAGCTTCCACAGTGCTTCGCCGCTCTCGCCCCGGGAGGCGGCGGCGAAGCCGTAGTGCTGCGTCGCCATGTGGGCGAGCAGGCCGTACAGAGTCCAGGCCCGGCAGGGCGTCGGCTTGGACAGGTCGGCATCGGTGATCCGCGTGGCGAGGTCGATGCTGGCCCGGACCGCCGCGGCGTCAAGGGATACGTAATCAACAGTAGGCATTCGCACATCATATGCGCAAGCATATGATTGCGCCAGTGCTATCTTCGGCAGCGTGACCGCTGCGGACGAGCGCCCCGATCTCGCCGCGATGCTGTATCCGTTGGTGCGGACGCTCATCGCGGAGGAGATGCCGGTGCTCGCCGAGCACGACGTCTCGATGTGGGGCTACTCCGTGCTCGTCGCCCTGGACGAGACCCCGGTGCGCACGCAGTCCGCGCTGGCGGAGGCGATCGGCGCCGACAAGTCCCGCATCATCGGCACTCTCGACGAACTGCAGGATGCCGGCCTGATCGAGCGGACGCCGGACCCCGACGACCGCCGGGTCCGGCTGTTGTCGATCACCGCCAAGGGCCGCCGGGTACGACGCTCTGTCCGCAAGGGCATCCGGGTTCGCGAGGACCGGCTGCTGGCCAAACTCCCGGCCGCCGACCGCCAGGCCTTCCTCCGCGCCCTCCGTGCACTCCACACCTCGGAGTAAGGCATCCCTTACCAAGCGTGAGGCGGAATCGCAACCGATTCGCAGTGTGATCTTCTCGTCACGATCCGTTGAACCGAACGCGGCCGTCGATCGTAGAGAAGAGAGCACCAAACCCCGCCCCAACACCCTCGAGAGTGAGGCCTGATGAAGGTGCTCGAGCGTTATCAGTCAGAAGTGGTAGCCGCCACCCGGTACGCCGCGTTGCTGTGTTCCGGATCGATGGCCTACGCGTACTTCACTGTTCACCAGGTTGATGCTTTGCTGCCTGTGCAGAATGGTGGCGAGAAGGCGGCACTGTTCTGTTTCGCCTTCCTGCTGATCGCATTCCTCGGCAATGGAACGTGGTCGGTGGGGCGACCGACACCTGTACGCGAGAAGCTGGCAGCAGCGGCGGAGTGACCGGAGCAGCCGGATCATGAGCACTCCGCACGACAGAGCAGGAGCGCCGATGGCCGATGACCGCGCGGCGCTGTTGCGTGAGCTGCACGACGTGCATGCTCCCGCGTTGTGGCGGTTCGTGGTCCGACTGACCGGCGACGACCGGCTGGCCGAGGACGTCGTCCAGGAGACTCTGCTGCGGGCGTGGCGCCGGCCGCAGATCCTGACCGAGGACGAAGCGGGGGCCCGGGCCTGGCTGTTCACGGTCGCGCGCAATCTCGTCATCGACGACCGGCGCAGTGCCAGGGTCAGCCGCGAGGTGGCCAGCGACGACCTGCCGGAGAACCCGAGCGCCGACCACGCGAACGCCGTACTGGACGCCTGGTTGGTGGCCGAGTCGCTGGCACAGTTGTCCGAGGAACATCGGCAGGTGATCGTTCGCGCGTACTACGGCCGTCGTACCGTCACCGACATCGCCGCGGAGCTGAACATTCCGTCGGGCACCGTGAAGTCGCGGCTGCACTACGGACTGCGGGCGTTGAAGCTCGCGTTGCAGGAGAGGGGGGTGACGAGCCAGTGAGTGATCCGTACCGCGAATGGGATGCGGCGTACCTGCTGGGATCGTTGTCGGCGAAGGACCGGCGCGAGTACGAGGAACATCTGCGCACCTGTGACGAGTGCTCGGCCGAGGTCGCCTCGCTCGCCGGCGTACCCAGCGCGATGGCCGCGCTTTCGGACGACCGCGCGCTCGCGACCATCACCGAGGCGCCGCCGAATCTCCTGCCCGACCTGGTGCGCACTGTCCAGCGCGATCGCCGCAAGCAGCGCATTCGGCTCGGCGCGGTGGTGACCGGAGTCGCCGTCGTCGCCGCGGTGATCGGCGCGGTGGTCGCGATCCCGCTCACCCACGAGGAGCCGCAGGGGGACTACGTCGTACTCGCGCAGACCGTGGCCAGCAAGCTGTCCGCCGACGCGCGGCTGGTGCCGGAACGCTGGGGTACGACGATCGAGATCAGCTGCCGGTACGACGAATTGGCCACGCCCAGCGAACGGGCGCGGGGCTACGAGTTGTACGTCACCGACTCCTCCGGGAAGGCCCAGCTGATCGCGAGCTGGACCGCGTCTCCGGGGACGACGGTCAAACCGGCCGCGACCACGAAACTGCAGCGCGACGAGATCCAGGCCCTGGACATCCGCAGCTCGGAGACCGGGCGGGTTCTGCTCGCTGTGCACTTCTGATCACTGTCGGCACGAATGAGCCTCCGGTGACGGGGCACCTGAAAGTCACGAGCGACGGTCGCTCGAGAGGCCGCCGAATCGAGACCCCGGTGTTCAGGGACGTGCACCGGGGTCGCGGCGGTTCCGGCGCCGCAGCGCCGGACCGTGAGCTGTCTGGAAGAATTTCGCCGGATTCCTGTAACACTCAGCACGTCACCAGCGATACACCGTGTGTAACGCCACTGAGGATCCCGTCCCAGGTCAACCGCCCGAAGGGCCTGGGGCGGGGTTTTCTTCGCCGCTAGGCGCCCCGGCAGCGTTACGCACGAAGGCCCCCGGTGAACCACCCCGGGGGCCTTCGCGCTGTTATCCCCTCCTCGGAAATTCAGCGCTTCCGCGGACTACGCGGTGCGCTATGACGCTCGTTCGGTTGGGCCGTCCGACTCCGGCAGTGCGATCCGGTCCGCCGGCAGGCGTTCCGTCCGCTCTGTCCCGTCGTCGCCCTTGTACTGCACCAGACCGGTCCATCCCGTCTCCTCGTGCTCACGGCCGATCAACCAGCCGTGCCGCCACTGGTCGTCCGCGTGGACGACCACATGGCTGGGTAGCGGGAGGCGGGACACCAGGTCGGTGTCGGGCTCGAACTCAGTCATGGCCGAAGGCTAAGTGGTTTCGGCGCCAGGCGCCTCCCCCGCCGCGTGTTTCTCACACTGTTCTCAAGGCTGTAGTTCGCGGATCACGCCGACGCCGAGACCGAACTCACGCACCGATCCGGTCACCTTCAGTGCCCGACCGCCGGGGATGTGGGTGACCCAGCCCTCGTGCAGTGCGTGACTGCACAGGGCCGCACCGACCGCGCCGGCGATGTGCGGCCGGCGCTCGGTCACGTCGAGGCACGACCGTACGGCGGGCCGGCCGTGGCGCCCTTCGAGCACGATGCCGAGATCGTCCAGCCAGGCAGAGCCTTCCGGCGTCAGCGTGATCCCGTCCGACCAGTCGAGCAGCCCGCGCTCGGTCATCGCATCCGCGAGCGCGACCCCGAGTTTGCCGGCCAGGTGGTCGTAGCAGGTCCGCGCCCGCGCGAACGCGTCCCGTTTGCTGACCGCGGACAAGCTGTTCGCGACCTCGGTACGACGTGGCGCGAGCGCCGCGAGGCCCTCGATCAACTCGGCCGTATCCGGGCCGGCGAGCTTCACGTACCGGTGCCGGCCCTGCCGGACCTCGCTCAGCAGGCCGCCGTCGACGAGCAGGTTGAGATGTTCACTGATCGTCGGCCGCGAGACCTTCGCGAGCCGGGCCAGCTCGGTTGCCGTCCAGGCACGCCCGTCGAGCAACGCGAGGCAGACCGTCGCCCGGGTGGCGTCGGCCAGCATCCGGGCCCAGGAAGCCAGCTCCTGTCCTTCCGTCTGCGTGCTCATGCCTCCATCATGCCGCTCCGACAGTTCGGTCCCGGCCTAACTGACCGCCGCCTAGCGTCGGACCCATGACGCATCTGACCATCGAACCGTCCATCCTGTACGTCGGTACGCCGGTCGCGCTGCTGAGCACAGTCAACGACGACGAGACCTTCAACCTCGCCCCGATGTCCTCGGCGTGGTCACTCGGGGATGTCGTCGTCCTCGGCGTCGGCGCCTCCGGCCAGACCGCCGGCAACCTGCGGCAGCGGCCAGAACTGGTGATCAACTTCCCGTCGCCGGACCAGTGGCAGGCGGTCGAACGGATCGCCGGTCTGACCGGCCGCAACCCGGTGCCGGAGCACAAGCGTGCCCGGTTCCGCTTCGAGCGCGAGAAGTTCGCCGCGGCCGGCCTGACTCCGGTCGACTCCGAGCTGGTCGGCCCACCCCGCGTCGCCGAATGCCCGTTGCAGTTCGAGGCAACCGCCGCCGACGTACAGTTCGATGCTTACGGCACCTTCCTGATCATCCAGGCCAAGGTGCTCCGGGTGCACGCCGACCACCGGATCGTCGTACCAGGGACGTCGTACGTCGATCCGGGCGCGTGGTCGCCGTTGATCTACAACTTCCGGCACTACTTCGGCCTCGCCGGCGAGCTCGGTGAGTCGTTCCGCACCGAGACCCCTAGACGAGCCGGAGCCGATCGACTTCTTCGTCGCTGAGGATGACGTCCAGGCCGGCCAGCACTTCGGGAAGTTCGTCCGCCGGTACGGCGCGGTGCGTGGTGCGGCCGTCGGCGTACTCCGTTGTGAGGTCGTCACCGACCAGGCGACGGACGATGCCCTCGGCAACGCGCATCACCACCGGCCGTCCGGTGAACGGGGAGTCCGGATGGGTCGAGACGTAGTGGTGGTAGACCCGGTAGTCGATCGGACGCACCGGCTCGTCGTTCGACGCGTGCTGCGGGATCCAGCCGTCCGCGGTCTCCTTCGCCAGCGTCCACACGTCGCCGTCGAGGGTGAGGCGGTGGTCCCAACCGCCCTGGTCGACGACCACGCCGTCCTTCAGTGGAGTCGGATAGAGCTGACCGGCGCCGAACCCGACATCGGCGAGGAATTCCTGCCCGTCCACACCCACCTTGAGGAGTGCGTGGGTTCGCGGTCCGGCCTTGTGCGGTTGTACGCGCGCTACTCGGCGATCCACCGTGAAGCCGAGCCGCTCGAGGGCGGCGCCGAACAGCAGAGCGTGTTCGTAGCAATAGCCGCCGCGTTGCCGGCCGACGAGCTTGGTCTGGATCGCGTCCAGGCCGATGCCGGAGTGCGTGCCGAGGATCACGTCGATGTTCTCGAACGGGATCGCCAGCACATGGGCACGGTGCAGGCTGCGGAGGCTCTCCGCCGACGCCGCCACCTTCGGATGCCCGATCCGGTTGAGGTAGGCGTCCAGGTCAAGTTCTTCGATCTGCCACATGACGCCTACCTCAACACTTCCAGTTCACTTGAGGTCAAGTTCGGTGAACAGGGTCAGCTGCAGTCCGCCCGGCGCCTCCAGCCGGGCGTTCAGCGAGTTCCACGGTGTGCGGGTCGGCTCCGCAATCACCGTGGCGCCCGCTGCGGCCAGCGTCCTGGTGGTCTGCGCCGAATCGTCGACCTCGAAGGCGACCCGGTACTTCCCGGCCACCCGCCGGCCGACCTCGACCCGGTCGATGAAGTCGGCCTGGTTCGGATCCGCGATCTCCAGCGTCGCCCGCTCGACCTCGAGGATCGTCACCCGGCCGTCCTCCGACTCGTACGACTCGCGTTCGGCCAGGCCGAGCACGTCCCGGTAGAACGCCACCGCCTCGTCGTAGTCGTCCGCTGTCACGACCAACCGCAGCTCTTTGACCGTCATGACCTCAGTATCAGCCCTGCTGCACCCACGCCCGGCTGATCTTCGCCTCCGCGAACCGCCAGCCCTCGTCGGTCCGGACGGCCGTGTACTTCAGTCGCAGCCCAGCCTGCTGGTGCGGCGCCTCGCCCTCGCGATAGAGGAAGGTCAACTGGTTGGCCGACACCTCCGCCCGGTCCCCGTCGATGCTGACGAGGATGTCGCTGTGGAAGTGCTGGGCCAGTTCGCCGTCGACCGCCGAACCGCGCAGGAACTCGATCACCGCGTCGATGCCCTGCAGTTCGCCGGCACGCGGAGACCGCACCAGCACGTCCTTCGTGTACACCTGCCCGATGTCCTCCGGCGTCCCTTCGTCCAGGACCCGCGCCAGTCGCGTGAACAGATCCTGGATCTCCCACCGGTCGGTCGTCTCAGTCATCCCGATCCCTCTTTCATTGGTTGCGCCAACGTTGGCCTCACCAACTATAGTCGGGAAACCTGATAGTGGTCGATCAGCCAGGTTTCGCCGGTCCGCCGCAGGACGACGCTCAGGTAGACGGACAGCGCCGGCCGGTCGGTGAACGCGAAGTCCACGGCGGCGTACCCGAGGATCAGGTCCTCGCCCAGTCGCCGGTGCTCGAGGATCCGGTACGACGGCGACAGCCCGAGCGGTTGTGAGTCGTAGTACTCGGCCACGGCGTCCCGGCCCACGCCGTACGGGTGCAGACCCTGGAAGATCGCGTCCTCGGTGAAGTACGACGCGACCCGCTTCGGATCGTGCTCGATGATGGCGTCCTTCCACTGGTCGAGAACGCTGTGCAGGATGTCGAGATCGTTCATCGGAATCAGTGGCCTGCCTGCTGGCCGCCGTCGACGTGGAGGATCTCGCCGGTGACGAAGGCTGCGGTCTCCAGGTACGTGACCGCGTCGACGATCTCGTCGATCTCACCGAGCCGGCCGACCGGATGCAGGGCGGCCAGGAACTCGTGCGTCTCCTCCGGGTGCATCGGCGTACGGATGACGCCCGGCGCGACCGCGTTGACGCGGATGCCGCGAGCGGCGTACTCGGTCGCCAGGGACTTGGTGACCGAGTTGAGTCCGCCCTTGGTCAGCGACGCGAGTGCGGACGGCACAGTGCTGAAGGCGTGGTCGGCGAAGGTGGTGGTGATGGTGACGATGTGCCCGCCGCCCTGCTCGACCATCGCGGCGATCGCTCGCCGGGTCAGATCGAAGAAGCCGCGCAGGTTCACGCCGGCCACGTGGTCGTAGTCGGCGTCGGTGTACTCGGTGAACGGCTTGGCGATGAACACGCCGGCGTTGTTGACGACAGTGTCGATCCGGCCGAACGACTCCAGCCCGGCCTCGACGATCCGGGTCCCGACACCGGCCTCGGCGACGTCGCCCGGCACGGTCAGCACCAGCGGGTCGTCGGCGGGCGTGATCGTGCGGGAGTTGGCGACCACGGCGTAGCCGAGCTTGCGGTACGCCGTGACGAGTGCCGCGCCGATGCCCTGGGACGCACCGGTGACGACGGCGACTTTCTGGGAACTCATGGTTCTCTCTTTCTGGAGGTTGTACTTCGATCGTTGTCGAACGATGTGTCGTTTTCCACGACCGGTTTCCTCCCTGCTGAGAGGCTCGGCCTACTACGATCAGCGGGTGGAGCTGCGGCAGTTGCGGTACTTCGTCGCGGTCGCCGAGGAGCTGAACTTCGGTCGCGCCGCGGCCCGGTTGCACATCGCCGGACCCTCGCTGTCCCAGCAGATCAAGGCGCTGGAGCGTGATCTCGGGGTCCGGTTGTTCGAGCGCGATCGCCGTACCGTCGCGCTGACCGCGTTCGGCGAGACGCTGCTGCCGCAGACGCGGGCCTTGCTCGATCAGGCCGACGACCTTCGCCGCACCGCGGCCGGGTTCGCGACGACCGAACCGGTGCGACTCGGGTACGTCAGCTGGCGGCCGGTCGATCTGGCCGAGCGAGTCTCCGGGGTCGCGCAGTTGCAGGTCGACGCGTGGGTGATGCCTTCGCACACTCAGGCCGGGCGGGTTGCCGACGGCAGCATCGATCTGGCGATCTGCTGGGTGCGCGCGACCGACCTCGCCGAGCAGGAGCTGGACGGGCGGTTGATCGGCGCGGACTGGCTGTTCGCGGTCTCGCCGGGTACTGACGAGACCGCGGTTCGCGCGCGGGACACCGTCGTACTCGTGGATGCCGACACCGCGACGTGGGCGTCGTGGAACCTGTATGCCGTCGAGTTCGCCCGCGCGACCGGGGCGGAGGTGGTGCGCATCGACGACCATGGGATCACCGGGTCGGCGTTCTTCGATCAGGTACGTCGATTGGGCCGGCCGGTGGTCAGTTCGCCGAAGCGGGACGCGACGCCGCTGCCCCGTGGTCTCGTCCGTCGTCCGGTCGTCGAACCGGTGCCGATCTGGACGTGGGCGCTGGTGTGGCGGCGCGGCGAGACCCGGCCGGCCGTCAGGGCGGCGGTCGAGGCGTTGAGCCGCGACGTTGCCGTCGACCTTGGGCCGGAGGGCGCCTGGCTGCCGGCGGATGATCCGTTCAGGCCTGGTGCTGCACCGCTGCCGGAGTGAGGCGATAGCCGAGGTTCTCGGAGAACTCGGCGGACAGGGCAAAGCGGTCGCCGCGGACGAGGGTGTGGCGCCATTCGACCGGACGGCTCTGTGACGTGCCCTGGCGGTTGATGGAGAACGCGGCCGCCTCGGGTGGGCAGCGGAGTACGGCGCGCTCGGCCGGGGTGGGTACGACGGCGCGGATGTCCTCGCGGCCGTGGTCCAGCCGTACGCCGATGCGGGTGGCCAGCTCGTTGTAGAGGCTGGTGTGGGTGAAGTCGGCGTCGAGGAGTGGTTCGGCCAGGGAGGCAGGCAGCCAGACGCGGTCGAGCGCCAGCGGCTCGTCGCCGGCGAAGCGGAGTCGCTCCAGGTAGAGCAGTGGGCTCGACGCCTCCAGGTCGAGGCGGCTCGCGATCACGCCGTCGGCCCGGATGTCGAGGGCGCGGACGATGCTGTGCTGGGTCAGGCCGGACGCCTCGACCGAGGAGAACAGGCTGTACAGCGCACCCATCGGCTGGCGGATCTCCGGCGTGGTCGCGACCCGGGGCTGACGGCCGCGTTCGGCCACGATCAGGCCGTCCGCGCGGAGCTTCCCGAGCGCCTGCCGGACCGTGTGCCGGCTGACCTGGTAGTCCTCGACGAGCGCGAGCTCACCGGGGAACGTGTCGTCGAACTCCCCGGACCGCAGCCGCCGCACGAGGTCCTGCTGCAGCTGCTTCCACAGCGGCTGGCCGCCGGTGCGGTCGAGCCTGCGCTGGATCATCAGGATCCTGCCTCCCGGGAGTGGGCTTGCCAAATGTCCGGTCATCTCCTAGCTTAAATGTGCGTACATTTTCAGCGGGGAGGAACCAGTCCGATGGTGCAGGTCGAGATTAGGCCACCGCACACCCCGGATACCCCCGTCTCACGCCGCGCCCGCCTCACCGCCGCCCTCCACGGCCCGCACTCCCGCCTCACCGCGGCCCTCCACGGCCTGCACCCCCGCTTCAGGGCGGCCCTCCACGGCCCGCACCCCCGCCTCAGCGCGGCCCTCCACGACCCGCACCCCCGCTTCAGGGGGGCCCTCGACGGTCTTCTGCACCCCGTCCGCGGTCGCCTTGGCCCAGTTCCACCTCGCACCCACCGCCGCGTCGGCTCCGCCGTGTCGCGGTTGCCGGGCTTGGTCGTCGTGCTGCTTCTCACCGCCATCGCCGTTCCGCTCGGGCGACTCGTACCAGTGGTCGGCGGACCAGTCTTCGGCATCGTGCTCGGGGTTCTCTCCGGCCTGTTAATTCCCACCTTGCGGGCTGAGCGGTGCCGCCCCGGCTACGACTTCGCAGCGAAGAACCTGCTCCAGGTCTCGATCGTCGTACTCGGCACCGGCCTGTCCCTCCAGCAAGTGGCACGTGTCGGCGCCTCCTCACTCCCCGTCATGCTCGGCACGCTGGCCATCGCGCTTGGCGGCGCGTGGCTCTTCGGCCGCTTGCTCGGCGTACGCGGCGACACCCAGACCCTGATCGGAGTCGGTACGGCGATCTGCGGCGGCTCCGCGATCGCCGCGGCGACCGCCGCCATCGGAGCCAAGCGATCATCAGTCGCCTACGCGCTTGCGACGATCTTCACCTTCAACGTGGTCGCCGTCCTCGCCTTCCCGCCCCTCGGCCACCTCATGGGCCTCAGCCCGGAAGCCTTCGGCCTGTGGGCGGGTACCGCGATCAACGACACCTCATCGGTAGTCGCCGCCGGCTACGCCTACAGCGCCGACGCCGGCGACCAGGCCCTCGTGGTGAAGCTGACCCGCTCGCTGATGCTCGTCCCGATCGTCCTGACCCTGGTCGTGCTCAAGTCCCGCCGTGACGCGCGGACCGCCGATCGCGAGAACCCGGACCGCCCGCGGACACGTCTTCCGTGGCGCCGGCTCGTGCCGATGTTCCTGATCGGCTTCGTCGCCGCGGCGGGCCTGCGTTCGGCCGGGCTCGTGCCGGACGGGTGGCTCCCGACGCTCAGCCTGATCGGCACCTGCCTCATCACCTCGGCCCTGGTTGCGATCGGCCTGTCGCTGCGGCCGCGCGAACTACGCGACGCAGGGCCCCGGCCGCTCCTGCTCGGAGCGATCCTGTGGGCCCTGGTCGCGGTGGGAAGCCTCGGACTTCAGTCCTTCTCGTAAGCCGCCGGGCGGGTCTGCACCGTCTTGATCCGCGGCACGTCCAGCTTGTTGCTGCGGTCGAAGCGGTAGATGCCGTTCTCTTCCTGGAACACGTCGGTCAGCTGCGTGTAGCAGTAGCCGAACATCAGCGCGTCGTCGAGCAGCGCGTCGACCAGACCGGTGAAGCGTGCGTAGAACGCCTCCTCGTCGACGACCCGCTGGCCGTAGCCCCAGGACTCGATGCGGTTGTCACCGGCCGACTTCGCGGCCTCTTCCGGGTTCCACCAGATGCCGCCGAACTCACTGCAGAAGTACGGCTGACCGGCGTACGGCTGGGAGATCGGCCGTTGCTCGTGCCCGCCCGTGTTCCCGTACGGCGCTCCGTCCGCGAGGCCGGCCATTTGCCGGGCGAACTCGGCCGGGTCCTGTTCGTAGTTGTGCGAGTCCCAGACGTCGGTCTCGGGCACGCGGTGCGAGTACCCGGACGCGTCGAGTACCGGCCGGGTCGTGTCGGCCGCCTTCGTGGCCAGGAACATCGCCCGGGTGACGTCGTCCAGCTGGGTGATCCGGTCGTGCAGGAACTGGTGCGTCTCGTTCAGCGGGCACCAGCCGATGATCGACGGGTGGCTGTAGTCGCGCTCGACCGCCTCGAGCCACTGCGCCACGTACGACGCCGTCGGCTGCTGGTTGTCCTCCTGGGTGCCGTCGGCAAGGTTCTCGCCCCAGTCGCCGAACTCGCCCCAGACCAGGTAGCCGAGCCGGTCCGCGTGGTACAGGAACCGCTCCTCGAACACCTTCTGGTGCAGCCGGGCGCCGTTGAACCCGGCCGCCAGGCCGAGCTCGATGTCCGCAACCAGCGCCTCGTCAGAAGGCGCCGTCATCAAGCTCTCGGGCCAGTACCCCTGGTCCAGTACCAGCCGCTGGAACACATGCTTGCCGTTGATCAGGATCGCCTGGCCGTTGATCGACACCGACCGCAGCCCGGCGTAGCTGTCCGCGCCGTCCACAACGTTGCCGTCGGCATCGATCAGCTCGAGGCGGACGTCGTACAGGTGCGGATCGGTGGTGTCCCAGAGGCGGACGCGATCCGCCGGGACCTGCAGCGTCAGCCGCGGCGCGAAGTCGAGATCGGCGCGGACCTCCTGCCTGGTGATCTCGCCGTCGGCGTCCTTCAGGATCGCGCGGACCTTCCAGCCCGGCTTGTTCGCCGACACCGGTACGGCGAGGTGGAAGCTGGAGCCGGCCACGTCGGGGGTGATCCGGGGGCGGCCCAGGTGCACGGTCGGCACTGCCTCGAGCCAGACGGTCTGCCAGATCCCGGTCGTCCGGGTGTAGTGGCAGCCGTGGTTGAAGTACTTCGTCGACTGCTTGCCGCGGGCCTGCGCGCCGTACCGGCTGTCCCGCGCGCGGACGACGATGGTTGCCTCCTCGCCGGGCTTGGCGACCTGGCGGAGGTTGGCGCTGAACGGCGTGAACCCACCGCGGTGCCGGACCACCTCGACGTCGTTCACCCAGACGGTCGCGTCGTGGTCCACCGCCTGGAAGTGCAGTACGGCGTCCTTGCCGGACCAGTCGGCCGGGATCGTGACGGTCGTCCGGTACCAGACGGCCTCCATGAAGTCGACGTCCTCGATCCCGGACAACTTCGTCTCCGGCGCGAACGGCACGGTGATCCGCTGCGCGAGCTCTCGCTCCCGGACCCCGCGCTCGAGACCGGAGTCCGACCGGTCGATCTCGAACTGCCACTCGCCGTTCAGATTCACCCACTCCGGACGAACGAACTGCGGGCGCGGGTACTCCGCACGAGGTTGAGTCATGAGCACTCCCGTGACGTGGTTTCTGAGGGGTCGGCACGACAGTACAACGTTGGAATGCGCCCAGCAATGGGTCTTCCAGGTGTTGGTTCGAAGGTCCGTGTCGGTCTCGGGCACCCTCGTTCGTCGGGTTGGTGAAGGACAAGCGGAAAAGGAGACTCCACATGCAGGTCGAGCCGACGATCGTGACCATTGCCCTGCCGATCGCGAACCGCCGGAGGTCGTACGAGTTCTACCGGTCCGGTCTCGGATTCACCACGCCCGGCGATCTGGACCGCGACGGCGTACCCGAGCCGCTGCGCCTCACGCTCGGCGACCGCGTCCGGGTCATGCTGATCCCGAAGGTTGGGTTCGGCTGGGTGCTCAGCGGACGGAAGCAGGCCACGGCTGGGCGGAGCGAGTGCGCCGTGTCGCTCAGCCTGCCGACGCGGGCCGACGTGGACGACCTGCTGGCGCGTGCAGAGCGGGCCGGCGCGGACATCGTACGGCCGTCGGGCGAGCAGGACTGGGGCTACGACGGCGCCTTCGCCGATCCGGACGGCCACGTCTGGCATGTCGCGCTGGCCGGTGAGTTCATGACCTCCTGGCCTTAGGTGGTCCGTAAGGACAGGAGGTGTTGGGTCGTGGGGTAGGGCACCCACGCTTCGAGAGCCTGGTGTGTACACCGTCCCGTCGGTGTACTACCTGTTGATCCGTACGCCTCGAGAGTTGCTGAAGAGGGCCGCGTTGAGGAAGTCGGGTCCGAAGGTGCCACTGCGGCCGGGGTGCACGGCGCGGAGTTCGAGGGGTTCGAGGGCGGTGAAGACGGTTCGGAGGTCGTCCAGGGAGAAGGCCATGCCGCCGTACGTGTCTCCGCTCATCACGATGTCCAGGTCGGCTGGAGTCTCCATGCGTTCGGCGGCGAACGTCACGATGCCGAACCGGCCGCCCTCGCGCACAGTCGGCAGCACGCGGTCGAGGTAGGTGATCCGCCGGTGTGGGGCGATGTGGTGAAAGCAGCCGGAGTCGTACACGACGTCGTACTGCCCGGCCGGCAGGGGATCTCGTAGGACGTCCGTCGCGGTGAGGTTCACCGTGTCGGGCATGCCGGGCCGGACGGACTCGAGGAGCGGCGCGGCGAGGTCGATGCCTTCGACCGTCGCGCCCTGCTGGGCGAACCATCTGCTGTTGCGACCAGAGCCGCAGCCGATGTCGAGTACTCGGGCACCGTCCAGGTCCCCGAGCAACCCGCGCTCGTGCCAGTCGACCAGCGGTTCGTCCGGCAGTTGTGTGGCGAGCGGGTGGCCCGGTCTTGTCAGCATCTCGGTCCAGAACTCGGCCGCCGACGACTGTGATCGATCTCCACGGGCGCTCGCCGCCACGACCTGGTCGAGGATGCTGAGCAACTGTTCGGTCGTGTGTATGCGCGCTCCGTTGACCACTCCGGAATTCTACTGAAAAGCAGATGATCGGAGCGCGTGCGTCGCTTAGAGTCCTGGGTGATGATGCGTTTCTGAAGGCGCGCGCCACGGTGTGGCACTCCGGCATCGACTTCTCTGTCGTGCCGTCTCTTCGAGCTGCCGTGATGTGCGTGCGCCGCGCTTCGACTGTTCTGTCGATCGCGACTCTTCAGGAGCTTCCGCATGTCCGGCACTTACTCGCCGGGGCGCGTCATCACGCCCGGCCTCGATCAGCATGTCACCGACCGTCTCGTACTCCGCACCCTCGATGGCGCCGCGGATCTCCTCATGGAGGAGCTTCGCTCGCTGCCGTCGGTCGACTCGATCCATCAGCTGACCAACGACTCCGTCGAATGCATGGTCGACGGCCGGCTGAGTGAGATCGCTGCTTGTTCTCTCTACTCCACGGTGGCGATCGCCCTCCACGACGACTTCCTGCGCCCACTCGCGCAGTCGGGACAGGACGGCGTACTCGCAACTCTGCCAACCCCCATCGGCTTCCGAGTCGGCTGCGACGATCCGGGAGTCAGGTACGCCGTGATCACCGCGATCGAGCGCGAGCTCGGCTGGATCAATCAGCCTGGCAGTTGGGACGTCAACCTCACCCGAACCGCAGACGGCTCGATCGCGGAGATCGGTCCGCTGTCGTGGATGCGGCGCTTCGGGCGGTTGGAACGGTTGCCGTGGTCAACCACCCCGCTCGTCGCGGAAGTCCTTGTGCGCTTGGCGAAACTTCAGCCGGGTCAACGCATCGTCGACCCGTTCTGCGGCACGGGGACCATCCTTCTCGCCGCACTCCGCCGGCAACCAAGCGGCCGCGTCATCGGGACGGACCGCGACCCGCGGGCACTCGCGATCGCGGACCACAATCGACAACAGCTAGGTGGCCTCGCACAGGCGACAGCAGAAGCCCTCCCGTACGCCGCCGGCACCGTCGATCGGATCATCACCAACCTCCCGTTCGGCAAGCTGGTCGGCACCCACCACGCCAACCGCACCCTCTACGCAGCCGCCCTGTCCGAGATCGATCGAGTCCTCACCACCGACGGTCGCGCCGTACTCCTCACTGAGGACAAACGCCTGCTCCACAAGGCGATCGAGCACCAGAGGGGCCTCAAGCTGGTCCGCCAACGTCTCCTCAGATACAACGGCGCCACTCCCACCGCCTACGTCCTCACCCGGCCGCGGGAGCGGCGCTGAAGCTTAGGCGGCTCTGTCTCTCAGCTCTCGCAGCCTGGAGGCCGTCAGTGTGTCCGGATCCTTGTCGGGCTCCAGCAGGATCACTGTGCAGGTTGCGGCGTGGGTCACGGCGGAGGTGATGCTGCCGTCGCCGAACTGTGCGACTGGTCCGCGCGGCGACCGGCCGAGTGCGATGACGCGGGCGCCGACATCCGTGGCATAGCGGGCCAGTGCGCGGCCGGCGGCGGCATGGTCGCCGACGCTGGTGAGTACCTGCCCGGTCGCGGCGATGTTGTGTGCGGCAAGCCGGTCGAGGTGAGCGACGACGGCCGCGTGGGCCCGCTCGGCGTCCTCGGCATCGAGGGCGACTTCCTCGACGACAGCGGTCTCGCGGACGTGGACGACCTCCAGCGTCGTGCCGGCGTTGCGAGCGAGGAGGGCGGCAGCATCGACGACCGCGGCCGCGTCCTCAGTGGCGGCGACGGCAACGATGACCGGCCGGTGCTCCGCTGAAGGAGCGTCTCCGACCCGCTGCAGCGACGGGAGCACCGGGGACCCCTCGGCCGGGTTCTCCTCCGCCGCGCTGACCAGCCGATGGCCGGTGGCGAGTACGGCGATGGCGAGGAGGAAGGCAAGGCCGCCGAGATAGAACGGGACGCTGAGGTTGGTGGCGTCGGCAAGCTTTCCGGCGGCGAACGGTGCCAGGCCGCCGCCGATGAACCGGACGAAGCCGTACGCCGACGAGGCGACTGGCCGCTCGACCGGCGAGACGAGCATGACCGCCTGCGTGGTCAGCGTGTTGTTGATACCGATGAACGCGCCACTGACGATGACCGCGACGATGACCACCGTCGGTGTGTGGACGCCCGCTGCGATGGCGGCCATGACGATGCCGAGCGCGAACAGGTTGACGTACAGCACCGGCGCCGTACCGAATCTCGCCTGCAGGCGTGGGGCGACGAACACCGAGAACGCGGCGACCAGCAGTCCCCAGCCGGTGAACACGAGGCCGAGCCGGTGGGCGTCGAGCTCCATCGGGTACGGCGCATAGCCGAGCATCGTGAAGAAGCCCCAGTTGTACAGCAGCGCCATCAGTCCCATCGTCAGCAGGCCCCGATGGCGAAGTGCCTTGAGCGGCGCCGCGAGCGATGTCTTGTGGTCGGGCTTCGGAAGCGATGGCACGAAGATGGCGGTGGCCACCAGCGCGATGGCCATCAGCACCGCTACGCCGAAGAACGGCCCACGCCAACTGATGCTGCCCAGCTCGCCGCCGAGCAGCGGTCCGACCGCGATCCCGAGGCCGAGCGCGGTCTCGTACAGGATGATCGCGCCGGCGAAGCCGCCGCTGGCCGAGGCCACGATGACCGCGAGGCTGGTGGAGATGAACAGGGCGTTGCCCAGGCCCCAGCCGGCCCGGAAGCCGACGATGCCACCGATCGAGCCGGACGAACCGGCCAGTGCGGCGAACACCACGATGAGGGTCAGTCCAACGATCAGGGTCCGCTTGGCGCCGAAGCGGCTGGAGAACCAGCCGACCACGAGCATCGCGACCGCGGTCACGACCAGGTAGCTGGTGAACAGCAGCGACACCTGGCTCGGGGTGGCCTGCAGGCTGGAGGCCAACGCGGGCAGGATCGGGTCGACCAGACCGATGCCCATGAACGAGATGACGCAGGCGAACGCGACGGCCCAGACCGCCCGTGGTTGTTTGAACGGGGTGGGGGTCGCCCCGTGGGGTGAAGCCATGGATGGCACTTCCTAACGTGGGGTTGCCGATGTGGTCGGCTGGTCGTCGTCGTACGCCGATTCGACGAGCTGAGTGAGGACGGGGAGGGCGGCGGAGATGGTGGTCTGGTCCTGCGGGTCGAGCCGGTCGAGGAGCTCCTGCAGGACGTCGGCGCGTTCGGCTCGCATGCGTGCCCAGAGATCGAGTCCGGCCTCGGTCGCTTCCACGAGTACGCCGCGTCGATCGCTGGTGCTCGTCGTACGCCGTACCAGGCCCTCACGTTCCATCCGGGTGACCAGTTGGGTCATGCCGGGTTGGGAGATGCGTTGGGCTTGCGCCAGCTCCGTCATTCGCTGTGGTCCCGCACGCCCGAGGCGGCTCAGCGTGGACGAAGCGGCGCTGCTCAAGCCTCCGACGGGGCGAACGAGCTGCACGAGCTGTTCGAGCACCACGAGGAGCTCCATGCCGGAGCCCTCACGATACATAATGGGGTTATGTATCTGCATAACCTCATTATGTATCTGCCCGAGCCTCACCACAAAGTGATCTGAGCCTCACTCGACTGGTTCTGCTCAGCAAGACAGGCTGAGTAGGCGGGTGCCGTTGTCCCAGCAGACGGCGCGTAGCCAGTCGTCGCCGAGATCCAGCGACTCCAGTGCGGAGAGTTGGACGGCGTACTCGTAGGGGATGTTGGGGAAGTCTGTGCCGAGGACGATGCGGTCCTGGAGGTCGGCCAGGCGGGGCGTGAGCTCCCTGGGGAACGGCATGAGGGACTCGGTGAAGGGCGTGAGAGCCATCGTCGTGTCCAGGTGGACGTTCGGGTACGACGTGAGGGCCAGGTGCTCGGCGTACTCGGGCATGCCGAGGTGGGCGATGACCGCGGTCAGGCGCGGGTGCTTGCGCAGTACGTCGCCGAACGGTCCGGGACCCGTATGCCGGCCGGGGATCGGGCCGGATCCACAGTGCACAACCACCGGTACGCCGGCCTCCGCGAGCTGACCCCACACGTCGTCCAGTTCGTCCTCGCGCGGATCGTAATCACCCACCTGGACGTGGACCTTGAAGATCCGCGTCCCCCGTTCGAGCGCCTCGCGCACATAGTCCGCGGCACGCGGCTCGGGATAGAAGGTCCCGCTCGGCGCACATCCGGGCGTCGCCGCGGCAAAGTCCCGGGCCCACGCGTTGAGCCACTCGGCCATGCCCGGCTTGTGCGGATACACCAGCGCGGGGAAGGCCCGAACCCCCAACGTTTCGAGGGTTTTCAGTCGCTCCTCGACCGAGGTCCGGTAGGTGACCGGCCACTCGGTGCCGTAGTGCTGCGGCGCCTGGTCGAAGTACGCCCAGACCGCGTTCATCACCTGATCCGGCAGGAAGTGGACGTGCACATCGACCAGCCCGTCCAGCCCCAGCCGCCGCCACCACGCCGGTACGTCGCTGTCTCGCACCCGCCCAGAGTAAGGCGCTCAGCGCGACCGGGAAGCGACGTACCTCACGTGCAGGCTTTGCAAGAACTACGTACCTACGTACTATCCACAGTGTGGATATGGCTGTGGATAACCGGCTCGCGGAGCTGGAACGGCGGATCGCCGCGCTGGAATCCGCAGCGGACGGGCGGGGTGGAGCCAGGCGGCGGACCTCCGCCGGGCAGGCCGAAGCGACCCGGGCGCTCAGCGAGCTCCGGGCATGGAGTGACTGGTCAGATGTCGCGCCGACACTCGCGGCGCTGGGCAATTCCGTCCGGCTGACCTTGCTGCGCGAGATCGTGCGCGGCCGAGCGACCGTCAGCGCTCTGAGTCAGGTCGACGGTCTTGGCACCAGCGGTCAGATCTACCACCACCTCCGCCACCTGACCGCCGAAGGCTGGCTGCACACCCCCACGCGCGGCACCTTCGCGATCCCGCCGCACCGGGTCACCGCACTCCAGGCGATCCTTGCCGCCCTCGAAGCCGACCAGACCGCTTAGCCGGCCTGGTCGGAGAGCCAGAGGCTGGTCAGGCCCCGGAAATGGGCCATGAACTGGTCCTGCTCGTGCTCGGGGTAGGTGGTGGCGACGGTCGACGTCAGGAGGCGGTCGAAGTCGGGGCCGGCGACCCAGTCGCGGACGCGGGCGTCGAAGTCGGCGAGGTGCTCGGCGCACCACTCGTGGTACTTCGTGGTCTCGAAGTGCTCGTCGGCCAGGGCCAGATAGGCCTCGATTTTCGCGGTGTAGTCGAGCGATTCGTCGTCCGCGATCGCGAAGTACCGCTCGGTCTGCAGGTCGATCGCGCTGCGCCGGCCGGTCGCGAGGGAGAACACCGACCACTTGACCAGCGCGCTGATCGCCCACGGGAAGTAGTAGTGCAGCGAGGTGACCGCCACGTCCGGGCAGGCGTTGGCGTAGTCGATCGGGTGGACCGAGTCGCCCTTCACCAGCATCTCGCAGGAGTTGAACTCCCAGCCGAAGAAGGCGTTCACGATCCGGCTGATCGCCACCGCCTCGTGCCCGGCGGACGGGCTGAGGAAGTCGTGCGAGACGGCGTACCGGTTGTGCATCGGCTCGTCGGGGCGGAAGTCCATCACCATCGTCTCGGCGCCGATCGACAGCGCCCGGGCGAACTTGTCGTACTCGATCGTCGCCTGCAGGTGCATCAGCATCTCGCCGGACTGGTCGTACGCGCGATGCAGGTCGACCTTGTCGTTGATCCGGGACACGCCCCGCCAGCCGCCGCCGTCGAACGGCTTCATGTACAGCGGATAGCCGAGGTCCTCGGCGATGGCGTCCAGGTCGAACGCCTTGTTGTACTGCGCCGACGTGTACGCCCAGCGCACGTTGTCGACCGGGTTCTTGTACGGCACCAGCACGGTCCGCGGGATCTTCAGCCCGAGCCGGAGCATCGCGCAGTACGCCGAATGCTTCTCCATCGACTGGAACGTGAACGGCGAGTTCAGCAGATAGGTGCCGTTCATCAGCGCGGCCTTCTTCAGCCACTCGCGCGGGTGGTAGTACCAGTACGCGAGCCGGTCGATGACCAGCCCGACCCGGACCGGGTCGTTCAGGTCGAACGGCTCGATGGTCAGCCGCCGGGACCCGAACTCGTGCTCGGTCCCGTCGATGGTGACCGGCCCGACCCGCTGCAGCAGCGCCTCGAACGCCCGCGGCCAGTCCTCTTCAGCCCCGAGCAACAACCCGATCAAATGCCGTGAACGATCAGCCACTGAATCTCCTACAGGTCGGTGTCGGGAAAGGAAGGCAAGAAGAAGGGAAGGGGGATCGGTCTCCTAACAGAATCGGGGCAGGTGGTGGGCGAGTTGCTTGCGCCACCAAGGCCAGTCGTGGGCTACGTCGTACCCCCACAGGTCGAACTCATGCGGGATGCCTTTGGCCTTCAGTACGGCGGCGGTCGCGCGGGCGGACGGCAACGACCCGGTCGGGTTCGTCTCCCAGTCGCCCTGACCGACCGTGAGCAGGATGAAGATCCGGGTGCGCAACCACTCCAGGTGGTCACCGTCCAGATTCGGCAGGTAGTCGGCCGGGTTGTTGAAGTAGGTCGCCTCGCCGCGCTCACCCCACGCGTGCCAGCCGGCCGCGTCGTAGTTGCCGGACTGGCAGATCGCGATCGGGAACAGATCGGCCCGTTTGAACGCGAAGTTGAGCGCATGGAACGCGCCCAGGCTGCAGCCGGTGGTGATGATGTCGGCGGTGCCGGGGGAGTCCGCGCCGATCGCCGGGACCACCTGCTCCAGGATCCAGGACTCGTAGAACCCGTGCCGCCGGGCCCGGTCCTCGAGCTGGATGCTGCGGTCCGACCAGCTGACGTGGTCGAAGGAATCGACGCAGTACAGCTTCACCCGGCCGGCCTCGATCAGGTCCGCGACCGCGTCGACCATGCCGTTGTTCTCGTAGTCCCAGGCGCGGCCCTGCTCGCTCGGGAACACCAGCACCGGGCGGCCGAAATGGCCGTACCGGATCAGGGTGCCGCGCCGGTCAAGCCCCGGCGCCTCCAACTCGACCTGCTCCCGCTCCATCTGCCCCACCCCAGCACCGTTGCAGTAGCTCTGTCAGCTCAGGATCCAGCACATCACGCCATGCTGTGAAGTTGTGCATGTCCGGCGTTTCGTCGAACCTCACCTCCAGCCCGAGCTCGGCCAGCTTCGCGGCCATCACCCGGTTGTTGTGGACGTTCTCCTCCGTCGTCCCCGCGGTCATCCCGATCAGCGGCGTACTGGGCGGCGTGGTTGCCGTCAGCACCTGCGCGACGAACCCGGTGACCTCGGCGTAGAACTCGAACCGCGACTCCTGCGGATCCGTGTCGGCGGTGAAGAACGACCCAGACTGCAGGAAAAGCCCGTCGAACGTGCCCGGATGGTGCCATTCCGCGAACAAGGCGGCCAGCGCACCCAGGCTCGCGCCCATCAGCACGGGCCGCCGGCTGCGGTACTGCGTCTCGATCGCGGGCAGCACGTATTGCGTCAGGGCCTCGGCGTACTGCGGATTCGCGGCGTACCAGAGGTTGCGGGTGGTCGGCCGGATCAGCGCGAGCCGGAAAGGCGGCAGCAAGGACCCGGCGACCATCGCGCCGGCGTAGTGGGTCAGACCGGCGTACGCGGCGAACTCGGGACCGTCGTGGGACAAGAGCAGCGGCAGCTCGAACGTCGGTGCGATGCCTTCCGGCGCCCAGACGTGAACGTCGACCTCGCCGACCGGGGTTTCCACACTGAGCGGAGTCAGCGCCGACGCGATCGGTGGGACGGTGATCCACGCGGGCTCGACGTACCCGGGCAGTGGCAGCCAGGAGTGCTCCCCGAACGCCCCGCCGACGACGCGCGGGTTGGTCGGGTCGGTCCGCATCCCCAGGTCGGCGATGTCGAACAGGTACTCCATCCGGCGCACCGACGGCCGGGGCAGCCGCAGCTCCCAGCCGTGGTCCACCTGTTTGAATTCGAGCAGTTCGGCCGCCAGCCCGAGCTCTTGCCACAGCTTCACCCCGGTGAAGGCATGCGAAGGATCGCCGAGGCGGAACACCACCTCGGCCCCTTCGACACCACTCACCACAGCAGGCATCAGACCACCGTACGCCGACTGGCTATTCGTAGTGAGAACGGTGGACAGCGAGGCATAATCGAGGCGTCGCTGGCGCGACGGGGGTTGGCGCGATTCATGGGGAGGCGACCGTGCAGCACGACCCATCGGGGTTCTCGCAGGCCGTGGAGTTCGCGCAACTCGCGTTGACCCTCCACGACGCGGAACATGTCGACGAGACCGTCGAGTCCGTCGTCCGATCCGCCGTGCTTGCGGTCAGGGGTGACGCGGCCGGCCTTGTCCTGAGCCACCGGGGTGGGCGCCTCGAGGTCGCGGCGGTGACCGATCCGGTCGTCGAGACGATCTACCGGCGCCAGCTGGAGACCGGCGAGGATCCGATGCTGGCTGCGGCAGCGGCGGGTCGCCCGCTGCACGTCCCGGATGTGATGACCGATCCGCGCTGGCCGCAGTTGAGCGAAGTACTCAGCGAACTTGGTCTGCGCAGCGTGATCCACGTTCCGATGCTGCTCGGTGGCCGGGGCGCGGGGATCCTCAGTGTGTACGCCGCGCTGCCGAACGCGTTCAGTGCCGACGATGTTGCCGTCACGCACATCCTCGCTCGGCATGCGTCGGTGGCAGTGGCGACGGCACGGCGTCAGGAGAACCTGGCCCAGGCGATCGACGCCCGGAAACTGGTCGGTCAGGCGATGGGCATCCTGATGGAACGGTACGGACTGGACGGCGATCGCGCGTTCGAGGTGCTGAAGCGCTACTCCCAGGACAACCGCACCAAGCTGCGTGATGTCGCGCAGCACCTCATCCAGACCCGGCAACTTCCGACTGGCGAGGCGAAAGATCAGGTCCCACCGTTCACTGCCTGATCGACGATGCCCGCGGCAACCGCGGTGAGTGGGCGGTGCTGGTCGCGGGCCAGGCTGACAAGCCGTTCGAAGGCCTCGTCCACTGAGAGGTCGTGGGTGTAGGCGAGCACGCCCTTGGCCCGCTCGATCACGGTCCGTTCGTCGAGGGCGGCCTGGGTGCGGTCCTGCACGGACCCGGGCACCGCAGGGCCGGCCTGCAGGATCACGACGCACGCGATGTCCGCGAAGGCCTGCGCGACCGGCGTGACATCGGCCGGGGGCTCGTCGGCGAAGAACAGATTGACCGCACCCATCGTCTCGCCCTGCCAGATCATCGGTGCAGCGTGGACCCCGCGGAATCCCGCCGTACGGAACGCGTCGGCGAGCCTGGGCCAGCGGGTCGTCAGGTCGACCGTCCCGCCGGTGATCGGCCGCCCGGACGTCACACAGTCCACTGCCGGTCCCTCGTCGAGTCCTGACTGGTAGAACTCGAGATGCGCGGCCCGGTGATTCGTCGCCGCGAGGAACTCCAGCGAACCGTCCGGTGACGACAGCAGCACGCCTGCCGCGGTGGCATCGACGCAGTCGGCGCAGCCGGCCAGTACTGCCGTCAGAGTGCCGATCACGTCATGATCGGTGACCAGGGTCGCGGCCGCCGCGACCAGTTCACGGACCGCACGTTCGGGCAGTGCCGTTCCAGTGCTCTCGTGAATGGTCATGAATCCCCTCGGAAGTCGAGCCGGCGGTTGACGACCTGCTCGGCGATGTCGGCCAGCGTGGTGTCGTGGGCGTACGCGTGTGCGCGCAGGATGGCGAGCGCATCCTCCGGCGGGATGTGCAACTGGGCGATCACCATCCCCGTCGCCTGGTGCAGTCGTGAGCGGGCCGACCACATCCCCCGGTCGAAGCCGGAGTCCTCATTCGGCACCGGGTCCCGCAGCAGCGCGGCCCCGACCGCGTCGGCCAGGAACTGCGCGGAATCGCCGGACTCCAACGGCTCGGCGGTCGTGAAGTACGTGTTCAGTACGCCGAACGTGTCGGTGGCCGGGCGCATCGGGTACGCGTCGATCCGCAGTACCGTCGTGATCCGCTGCCACGCCGTCCGGCTGAACTCCGGCCAACGGCTGTCGGATTCGGAATGCAACGTCATCGTGACAGCCGAGTTGCCCTGGTACGCCGAGATGCTCGGGCCCTGGCCGATCACGTCCTGGATGTCCTCGAGGTCGGCCGCGACCTGGTCGGTCGCACTGAGCGGCAGCCGCGACGACGTCCCGTCGAGCACTGTGATCCACGCGCCCTGCGCGCCGAGGATCAGCCGGCTCGCCTCGCAGAGCCGGACGGCGAGGTTCTCGTGGGACGCGTTCGCCGCGGCCAGCCTGGCGAGTCTGGCGAGGATCGTGGTCCGATCGGTCATCACGTCTCCCTAACCCCCTTGTTGTCACCCTACTCGTCCGGACCTGCTCAGAACTTGAAAGCCCGGTGAAAGCTTTCCTCGGTAACGTCGGCTCTCACGACTGCGGTTTCTGGAGGGCTCATGGTGGGACTGGACGACATCCGGGCGGTGACGGCGGACCTGCCGCGCAGCTACGAGGTGCTGGTGCGGGACTCGATCAAGTACCGGGTCGGGCAGATCGTCTACCTGGCGGTCGCGCCGGACGAACAGACGATCGGGATCGCGTTCCCCCGCGAGGAACGCGAGGCCGCGCTGGCCGCCGAACCCGACAAGTTCTTCCGCCCGCGCCCGTCCGACGAGCGCTTCCGCTGGATCCAGGTCCGCCTCGACGCCCTCGAGTACGACGAACTCCGCGAACTGATCCTGGATGCCTGGGCCATGGTCGTACCCAAGAAAGTCCAGGCCGAATACTTCGCACGGTAGTCATTCAGGGGCCTACGGCAACCATCTCATCCTCTGGTAGGAGCTGGCTGCGTCCCCGGGCCTACTGACGTCGCGCCAGAACCGTCCCGACGACCGATGGGTGGGGCGGTTCCTCCCGGCAGCCTGGAAGCATGACCGGAGACTTCCTACCCCACCGCCGCCAAGCGTCGGCCCGAGCCCAGCTACTGGCCATCCTCATCGTGATCGCCATCGCCGCACTCGGCATCTACCTGTTCACGTAGGAACTCCCCCGCCCGGTCGACCGATCATCGAGTCGTGGATTTGGTTCGGGTGTTGCGTGATTTCGGCGCGAGGATCCACGACTCGGCAGCCGCCGAGACGCTGTGAGCCCGCCGCATTCAGTCGGCCGGTAGCAAACGGATGGTCAGGTAGCTGAGGATCTCGTCTCTGGCCTCGACGGTCGGGTGTCCGTCCTCGTCGACGAGATGAGCGGTCACCACGCTGTGGGGTGTCTCGACGACCTCGCGGAAGAACGGCGGCGGGTCGGTCTTCGCGCAGCCGCCAGGAAGGACGCGACCGTCGAAGGCGTCGCCGAGGAGTGCTCGGTACGCCGCGAAGCGTTGGCCGGTGCACCAGCGGTCATTGTCGAACCTGTACGCCAGAACGCTCAGCCCATCCCGGTCGACGCGGTCCCGGATCGCACGCGCGTCCTCGTCGCTCAGCTCGAGCCCGGCCGGGTCGTCCAGCGGCAGGGACGGGTGGTTGACCACCGGCGCGATCACGGCCGGCTCGAGCGCCATGGTGAGGGCGAAGTTGCCGGTGAAGCACAGACCGATCGCGCCAACGCCGGGACCGCCGCACTCGCCATGTGCCTGCCGGGCGAGCCCACGCAGCCAGACGGTGACCCGGCTCGTCCCACCCCCGGCGAACGCGCGGAACTCCGCACTGACGCAGGCGCGACGAACAACCTCCGAACCACCGTCGGCCGTGGGATAGGCGCCGTCGACCCCGAAGAGCGACGGGACGTAGACGGTGAAGCCGGCGTCCCGAACCCACCGAGCCAACCGAAGTACGTCCGGGCTGATGCCGGGCATCTCCGGCATCACGACCACGGCCGGCCCGGACCCCGCGACGTACACCGTCTTCACCACCCCCTCGACCTCGATGAGTTGGCGGGAGAAGTCCGCGATCTCGTCGTCACGTGTGCTCATGCCGACAGCGTGGTGCCAGGAACCGTCGGCCGACGAGCGGCCAGATCGCCATAGTTGGAGGTAATCTCGCCACGAGCAGTGAGGAGCCTGGAGATGGGTGTACTGCGGGTCGGTGTGCTGGCGTATCCGCGATGCTTCGCGTCCGAGGTGTACGGCGTACCCGATCTGCTGACCATGGCCACCCACCTCGGCGGGTCTGACGGGATCGGCTACGACGTGTCGATCATGTCGCCGCGCCGTCAGGTCACCGCCTCGGGTGGTGCGAGGCTGGCGGTCTCCGCGGTCCGTGACGTCGACGTTCTCGTCGTACCAGGGTTCGAGCTCTCGCCGGGCCTTCTCCTGGACACGACGCTCGCGCCGCTCGCCCCGGAACTCGCCGTGATCCGCTCACATGTTGCCACCGGCAACGCGGTCGTCTCGATCTGTGTCGGGGCGTTCCTGCTTGCGGAGGCAGGTCTGCTGACCGGCCGCCGGGCGACGACCTCGTGGGTCTTCGCAGACGAACTGGCCCGCCGCTGCCCCGATGCCGATGTCTGCGCCGAGGAGTTGGTCATCACCGACAGCGGGGTGACGACGACCGGGTCGTTCAGCGCCATGTACGACTTCGCGCTCGGCCTGATCCGGGAACACAGCGGTACCTTCGTGGCGAGGGCGACCGCGAGACTTGCGCTCGTCGACGATGCGCGGTCCTCACAGACGCCGTACGTCGACACCCGGCTACTGCCGCGGGCCGGAAGCGAGTTCTCGCGAGAAGTCATGCGCCACCTCGACCAGAACCTGGGTGACCGTTACGACCTCACAGCCCTGGCCGCCACCTTCAGAGTCAGCACCCGCACTCTGCTCAGGCGCTTCGCGGACGAGACCCACCAGAGCCCCCTCGACTACCTCCAGGCGTCGCGCGTCTCCCGCGCCCGCCACCTCCTGGAAACCACAGACCGAACCATCGCCAGCATCTCCACCACAGTCGGCTACAAGAATCCCGGGACCTTCGCCGCGCTCTTCACCAAGCACACAGGCCAACCCCCCAGCACCTACAGAACATCCTTCCGCCGATCGGATCAATCCCAGCGGACTTCAGCCTCGCCCGGCCGGACCACCCCGGCTTCGTAGGCGACGACGACCGCCTGGACCCGGCTGGAGAGGCCCAGTTTGGAGAGGACGCTGCTGACGTGGGTCTTCACCGTGGTCTCGCTGACGAACAGCTTCGTGGCGAGGTCGCGGTTGGACAGCCCGCGCGCCATCCACACCAGGATCTCCCGCTCCCGCTCGCTCAGCTGCCCAAGCGACCCAGTCCACCGACCATCCGGTTGCGCCGGCGCGGGCTCCGCCGCACCACCCCCGACCTGCCGCTCCAGCTCCATGCACCGCTCGAGCAGCACGCGGGTCGACGCCGGATCGACCAGCGAGTCCCCACGATGTACCGCCCGCACAGCCGACACCAACAGATCCGGATCCGTGTCCTTCAACAGGAACCCGGACGCCCCAGCCCGGACCGCGCTCAGCACATACGCCTCGTCGTCGAACGTCGTCAGCACCAGGACCGCAGGACGCGACCGACCAGCCGCCTTGTTGGCCGTCGTGATCCGTTCGGTGGCGACGAGTCCGTCCATCACCGGCATCCGGATGTCCATGAGTACGACGTCCGGGTCGTACTGGTCGACGAGCCGGAGCGCCTCTTCGCCGTCGCCGGCCTGGGCGACCGTGGTGAGATCTGGTTCGTGGTCCAGGATCATCGCCAGGCCCATCCGGATCACGCCCTGGTCGTCGACAACCAGGATCCGGATCGGACTGGTGTCCGGTCCGGTCAGTTCTGCGGCGGCAGCCATGCCTGCACCCTCCATCCACCCAGTGGGCCGGCCGCGACGGCCAGTGTGCCGCCGACCGCTGTGGCCCGTTCCCGCATCCCGATCAGTCCGTTGCCGCGGCCGCTTTCGCTCCGCCGGGCGGACTCCAGCACGTTCACCGGCGGTGGTCCGCCGCTGCCGTTGTCGTCGATGGTCAGCAGTTCGCCCTGCGGTCCACTCTGCC
Organism: Kribbella sp. NPDC050281; assembly: GCF_040655855.1. Lineage (NCBI taxonomy): Bacteria > Bacillati > Actinomycetota > Actinomycetes > Propionibacteriales > Kribbellaceae > Kribbella > Kribbella sp. NPDC050281. Next base: position 122,925 of record NZ_JBFAKS010000008.1, read on the forward strand.
AGGTGACCCGGGCCGCGGTCGCCTTCGCGTGCACCATGACGTTGGTCAACGCCTCCTGGATGATCCGGACCGCGGTCAGGTCGGTGGCCGAGGTCAGCTGCCGCTGCCGCGGCGGCAGGCTCATCGACACGTCGATGCCGACCGCCTTCAGCCGCTCGCCCATCCGCGCGACGTCGGACAGATCAGGTACGGGCGCGGTCCCGCCACCCGAGTCCGGCGACGCCCCGACCGCGTTCGGTGAGGCTGTGTTGAGTACCCGGACCGTCTCCCGCATCGCGGTCAGCGCTTCCTTGCCGCTGGCAATGATCCAGCGAATCGCCTCCCGCAGTACTTCGGGTCGCTGGTCGGCCACTCGTTCGGCCGCCTGGGCCCGGATCACCACCGCACTGACGTGATGGGAGATGACGTCGTGCAGGTCGCGAGCGATCCGGGTCCGCTCGGCGACCGCGGCCCGCTCGGCCTCGACCGCGCGCAGCCGGATCAGCTCGGCGTTGCGCTGCTGCAGCAGGGCGACATTCTTGCGCCGTCGCTGCGCGTCCGCGCCGAGCAGCACCATGCCGCAGATCAGCGCCTCGGCGAACACGAACAGCGACACGTCGATGTAGCTGTAGAGGCTGGCCAGGTCCGTGGGCAGGTTCTGGTAGCGGTCGCCCCTCAGGATGTCCCGGTTCGCATGCCCGAGCACGATGGCGACCACGGTCGGCAGTCCGATCATCAGCCCGGCCAGGCTGCCCATTGTGAAGAACAGGCAGGTGAACCGCCGTACGCCGCTCGACGCGGCCAGGTACCCGACGACGAGCAGCGGGACCAGGTGGATCTCGGACTGCAGCGCGGCGTCGCTGATCTCGGGCTGGCCGAAGACCCTGATCCCGACCTGCGCGGCCAGGCCGGTGCCGACCGCGGCGTACAGGAACGGGTACAGCACCGAGACGACCACGAGCGTCGTCCGCGGAATCCGCCGTACGCACGCGACCGTGGCGACGAGGAAGACGCCGGTGACGACGGACACGGCCGGGTTCTGCGGGCGCAGGCCGCTGTCGTTGATCAGGTTCAGCACCCCGAACCAGACCACGCCGATGATCGCAGCGAGCAGCACATCCTGCTGCACCTGCGACATCCGGCGCCAAACACTCCACATGTCGCCCAGCGTAGTCAGCTCGTGTTCGCCAAGGCTTCATCTGCCCGGAGGGGCAGCCTCTCCAACTTTTGGAGGAGGCTCGGCGTCCGAATTGATACTCAGGGGCTACTTCCGGGATGTGAGGACGGTCCCTGGGGCCGATGTGGCGACCGCGCCTGATCCGAGAGGCTGTACCCCATGACGAACGACATGCCACCGCGCCGGACCGGCTCGGACCGGCTGCGGTTGCTGTCCGTGACGGGAGCAGGCGTTGCGGTGCTGGCGGTCGGGTCGTTGGTGCTGTGGCACGCGCAACTGGGGGAGATGCTCGGTCTGGCCGCGGACAAGGAGCCGGTCATCTCCACCGTGAACGCTCCGGCGAACTCCGCTCCGCCGACCACGCTGGTCACCGAGACGCCGACGCCACCGCCTACCCGGCCGTCGACTCACGAGACCACCCCGGTCAAGCCGCCCACGAAGACCGCGAAGCCGGAGAAGTCGGCCACGACCATGCCGAAGTACGGCGAGGAGAGCATCAACGGGCTGTCGCTGACGCTGCGGACGCGGCTGAAGAAGGCGATGACGGCCGCGAAGGCCGACGGCGTCACGATCAGAATCACCTCGGGCCGGCGCAGTACCTCCAAGCAGCAGCGGCTGTTGAACGAGGCGATCAAGAAGTACGGCTCGTACAAGGCTGCGACGCACTGGGTGCTGCCGCCCAAGTACTCCGCTCATGTGAAGGGCAAGGCCGTGGACATCGGCCCTGCGGCCGCCATGACCTGGCTGAACAAGAACGGCTGGCGGTACGGCGTCTGCCGCCGCTACGACAACGAACCCTGGCATTTCGAGGCGCTCACAACGCCTGGGAAGAAGTGCCCGCCGCGCGAACCGTACGGCGTGGCCGGGCCCAGCTAGGCCGACTGATCCGACAACCCCGAACAGGAGCCGACCATGACCATGACTTTTGCCCAGCCGATGCCCCGGCGCTACACCCGGGCCCGGCTCGCTGTCCCCGCGCTCTGGCGGCAGGTGATCCGTGCCAGTGAGAAGGAAGACGTGGCGATCGTGCCCGAACCGGATCGGTCGGCGTACACACAGTTGGAGATCTACGACGGCGTACTGGCCGCGTTCGAGCGCCGCGACGAGGTGGCCGACGTACTGCACGCCTCCACCGACCGGGTGATCGCCGTCCAGCGGCTGCGGGAGGAGTTCGGGTTGAGCCACCTGCAGGCGACCGCGTTGCTCGATCTGCCGCTGACGAACGAGTGCCGGGACCGCATTTCCCACCGTGCAACCGAGCTCCGTACTGCCCTGAACCGCTGACCCGCGCCAGGCGCGCGGCTCGCGCGAACCTGCGGGGTTTGCCTGGCGTGGGGAGGATAGAAGGGTGATCACGATTGAGCAGGCTGGGCGACTGCGCAAGGCCGGGGTGCTGTGGGCACCCGCGGCAGGGGATCGTTTCGTCGTACCGGACCGGGAGATGGACGACGACGTGTTCGTGGTGAGCGACATGACCGTCGAGGTGCACGACTACCAGGGCAGCAAGGTGATCGGCTTCAACGGCACCACCGAGTGGGCCCTGGACAGCATCGAGCAGCGTGAGGTCGTCTGGCTGCCGCGCGAGGAACAGTTGCGCGCTCTCCTGGGCGAGCACTTCCGCAAGCTCGAGGCGGTCCCCGACGGGTACGCCGTCGAGTTGACCGACAGCGTGCACCGGGCGGACGACGCCGAGCAGGCGTACGCCGCCGCTGTCATCCACCTCCTCGGCGCCTGAATCACCGCGGCTGAATCACCGCGGCATGGCCGGCCGCCAGTACTGCTTCTTGTCGCGGTCCTTCACCGTGTAGCCGAGCTTCGCCACCTCGCCGCGCAGCTCGCGCAGATCCGCCTTGCCCTTGTCGCCCTGGTCGAACCCCTTGGCCCGCACCTTCAGTACGGCGTTGACCGCCGGCGGCAGGTCGGGCTCGTCCTCGACCCAGCGACGGAACCGGTCCGCGTGCGGATCGCCCGCGTCAGACCAGGGATACCCATGGGCGCGGAAGACGGCCGGGATCTGCCGCGCGTCGGACTTCAGCTGATCGTGCTTCTCCCGCGCCAGCTCGCGCGAGGTCGAGTCCTGCAGCACGAGCTCCTTGCCGTCCAGGAACGCGACCGCCACCTGTTCCCGTGGCACGGTCACCGTCTTCTGGTTCTTGGCGAACTCCACCGACCGGTTGGTGACGGTGACCTTCAGCGTGTCCTCGAGCGCCATCCCGGCCAGGATCACGCCGGCCACTAGGCCGATCACGATGCAGACCGCGATCACCCACCAGCCGTCCCATCCCGAGATCAGCGTCAGCGGCCCCTGGAACGGCACCCAGTCCTGCCGCGCCGCCCAGTCCGCGATCCGCGGCAGGAAGAAGCCGAGCACCAGTCCGATCAGGGGCAGTCCACCGAACAGCACCACCTTGTCGGTGGTCGAGTGCCCGATCACCGTCCGGTCCGGTGTCCGTGTGGTCGACTCCATGGCCCGAACGTAGCGCAGCGGTCCGGAACTTTAGTATCGAATCACAACGACCGAAGGAGGCCGGGTGGCTGACGGGATCTGGTTGCGGTTTCTGAGTGGTCCGGAGATCGACTCGCTCGGGCTGACCAGGCTGGAGATCGTGGACGCGGTCGAGGAGGCGGTCCGCGAACACGGCGAAGGCCGGACCAGCTTCGAACCGCGCGTGCACCTGATGCCCGACAACGGCGGGATCGGCCACTTCAACATCCTGCGCGGGCATCTGGACGGCCTCGGCGAGCACGGCATCAGCGGCGTGAAGGTGGTCGGTGACTTCGTCCCGAACTACCAGAAGGGTCTGCCCAGCGAGCTGGCGATGGCGACGCTGTTCGACCCGACGACCGGCGTACCGCTCGCGGTCCTGGACGCGACGATGGTCACCGCGGCGCGGACCGGCGCCATGACCACGGTCGGCGCCCGCCACCTGGCCCGGCGGGACAGCAAGATTCTCGCCCACGCCGGCGCCCGCGGGACGGCGTGGTGGAACGTGACGATGCTCGACGACCTCTTCGAGCTGGACGAGATCCGGGTGACGTCGCGGCGGCCGGAATCGCGGGAGAGGTTCGCGGCCGAGCTGTCCGCGGAGCTGTCCACGCCGGTGCGGGTGGTGGCGACGGCCGAGGAGGCGTTCGACGGCGCCGACGTCCTGGTCGAGGCGACCCGGCTGACCGAGCCCGAACCGTTGCTCCGCACGGCCGCCGTGAAGCCCGGCGCTTTCGTCGTACCGTACGGGACGATCAGCGCGGTCGAGCTCGACCTGCTCGACGTGATGGACAAGGTCGTCGTCGACGACTGGCGCGAGGCCCAGTCCGGCCGGTTCGGAGCGTTGCGCCGGCACGTGGACACCGGCCGGCTGTCGCCGCAGACCCTGTACGCCGAGCTCGGGCAGATCGTCGCGGGTCAGAAGCCGGGCCGCGAGAACGATGCCGAGCGCAACCTTTTCTGGCATCGCGGCCTGTCCCTGCTGGACGTCGCGATCGCGCACCTGATCCTGCGCAAGGCCGAGGCCGCTGACGTCGGCACGATGCTCCGGTTCCATTGACATGCTGATGACATGCTGATCAACCAGCCGTCGGACCTCGACCCCGCGAGTCCCGAACCGATCACCATCGCGCAGCCGCTGCTCGATCGCCTGGCCGCGATCCGTGCAGACCTCCTCGCCGCACTTGCCTCCGGCGAAGCCGTGTACGGCGTCAGCACAGGGATGGGCAACCTGAGCAGGCGCCGGCTCACCGAGGACGAGCAACGCGTGCATCAACGCAACCTGCTGCTCGGCCGGGCGGTCGGCGGACCTCCCTGGCTCCCGCCCGACGAGGCCCGCGCCGTTCTGATCGGCCGGCTGCGCACGTTCCTCACCGGTGACGCCGGGGTCTCGGTCGAGCTGATCCAGCAGTTGGTTGCCATGATCAACAGCGGACGAGTTCCCGAGATCCCTGCCGAAGGAGCGGGTTCGGCCGGCGAGATCATTCCGCTGGCCCACGCGTTCGGTTCGTTCGAGGTGGGTCCCAAGGAGGGGATCTCCCTGCTTGCGGGCGTGCCGGGTGCGACCGGGAGGGCTGCTCTGCAGGCCAAGCGTGCACACCGTCTCGCCGACCACCTGACAGCAGTCGGCGCCGGGGCGATTGCGGTGATCGGGGCGAACCGTGCGCCGTACCACCCGGCGCTGGGCCGGGGTGATGACGTCCTGGCAGCCGAGTTCGCGCGGTTCCGCGAGCTGGCCGGTCCGGAGCCCGAGCCCCGAGCGCTCCAAGCGCCGGTGTCATTCCGCGTTGCAGGGCAAGTTGTCGCACACGTCCGGCGGTCAATCAGCCAGTTGGATGAAGCCGTCGACCGTGCGTTCACCGGCGTCACCGACTCACCGGCGTACCTCGATGGCGAATTCATCGGCACGGCCGGCTTTCACGGGATCGACCTGACGGCGTACTGCGACCACCTGACCGCGGCCCTCGCGCACGCGGCCGAGGTCTCCGCGGCGCGACTGCACCGCCTGCTCGACCCAGCCGTCACCGGACTCCAGGCCCAGCTCGCGCACGAGCCGGGTCCACAGGCCGGCATGGTCGCCGTCCACAAACGCGCGGTCGCCACCACCCACCTGCTCCGCCGCCTGACGTTGCCCTCAGCAATCAGTACGGCGGAGACGTCGAACGGCCAGGAGGACGTGCAGACCTTCTCCTGGGAGGCGGTCGGCACCCTCGCGGAAGCCGTCCGGCTGACCCGCGAAGTCACCGCCTGCGAGCTCCTTGCCGTGCATCAAGCCTTCGCCTTGTCGAAGCGCCCGATCCCGGTCGGCCTCCGTGACCTCCATCAGGCGGTGGCGGACGTCGTACCGCCGATCGAGGCGGATCGCCCGTTCGGTGAGGACCTGACCAGACTGCTGGAGTCCGTGCTCCAGCTCTGACCGGCCACCGCCTTCTGCTTCCTCTGGAGCGAATGGTCTAAGTGGGTAAGCCTGACCTGACTTCTCAGCGACTCGGCCATGGGTTGATCGAAAAATCCAGCGCGACACGCGGACGGTTCGCAAGCCGCAAGTAGCCTGCGGTGGGTTTGTGTCGTTGGCCACTGTGCGGGCGGGGATTCTGAACGAAGAGCCGACCCGACCAGGCTGTCGGCGCCACCGGCCGATCCACTAGCCTGACGTGGTCCGGGCGGAGATGGAGGAATTCGTTGAAGCGGTTCGTGGTCCCTCCGACCTGGCCGTCGCCGCCCCGCCGTAGTTGGGTCCCACCGAAAACCTGGCGTCCCGACCCGTCCTGGCCACCGCCTCCAGAAGGTTGGCGATTCTGGATCGACGGCAAGGGCAACCCGGTCCGCGGTCCGGTCGGCCGGTACGGCGGTCCGTCCCGCCGAGTGCTGTACGCCGGGATCGGCGCCGCGGTGCTGTTCCTCGGGATCAACTTCTGGGCCTTGTCCGCGATCGGCCTGTTCAGCGGCGACTCCGACTCGCAGGCTGTGCCGGTGGTCGACGACCGTTCGGCGACCCCCTCGGCGACCCAGACCCCAGTCGTGCCCCCGCGGACGACGCAGCCGACCTCGGTGCCACCGCCGGTACAGAAGACGACCGTGCCGCCGACCACCAAGACGACCCAGCGGCCGACCAGGACCCGGACCACCGAGGAGGCGGAGGACAAGCCGGATCCCAAGCCGACCCGGACGACCAGGACCACGAGGCCGCCGCGGCCGAGCACCACCACTCCGAGCCGCGAGGAGATCCTCCGGCAGTACTGCGTCCAGCGCGGCTGGGATCCGGAGTGGTGCGATCCGGACAACTGGCCGGACGACCCGGCCGACGATCCCCGCAACGAGCCCTGATCAGACCACGTTCCACTCCGAGCGCCGGCCGTCGTACCGGAAGCGGCGCGCGTCCAGCGGGCTGACGTCGACGAACGGCTCGCGGCCCAGGTAGAGGTCGCGGATGATCTCGCCGACCGCGGGTCCCTGCAGGAAGCCGTGACCCGAGAAGCCGGTGGCGTAGAGGAACCGGGACACGCCGTCGGCCTCGCCGATCAGCGCGTTGTGATCCGGTGTCACCTCATAGAGCCCGGCCCAGCCACCGGTCAGGCCGACGTCGAGCAGTGACGGGGCGCGGCGTTCCATCGCGGCGGTCAGCCGCGGCAACCAGGTCTCGGTGCGGTCCAGACGGAAGCCGGGCTCCTCGTCCGGGTCGGACATTCCGACCAGCAGACCGGGTCCCTCGCGGTGGAAGTAGAACGTGCTGCTGAAGTCGATCGTCATCGGCATGCTCTGCGGCAGATCCGGGATCGCCTCGGTCACGACGATCTGCCGTCGCAGCGGGGTGACCGGCAGGTCGACCCCGAGCGGTGCGGCGAGCTCCGCCGACCATGCGCCTGCCGCGCAGATGACCGTGCGGGTCCGGACGTCGCCACGGCTGGTGCGGACCGCCCGGATGGAGTTGTCGTCCGCCTCGATGCCGAGAACCTCGCAACCGGTGACGAGCGTCGCGCCGAGCCGGCGGGCGGCCGTCGCATACCCGAGTACGACGGACTCCGGCGTACAGTGCCCGTCCGCCGGGGAGAAGCAGGCGCCGGCCAGACCGTCCGGGGCAACGATCGGCGCGAGCCGGACGGCTTCGTCGACGTCGATCATCCGGGTCGGTTGACCGGCCGCGTTCTGCAGCCGGGTGCTCTCGCGGAACAGCTCGAGCTGATCGCCGGTCTCCAGCAGGAAGAGATAGCCGACGCGATGCAGGTCGATCTCCTGCCCTGGCCGCTCGCCGAACCGCGCGAACGCCTCCAGGCTGCGAGCACCCAGCGCGATGTTGAGCTCGTCCGAGAAGTTGGCGCGGACTCCGCCGGCCGCCTTCGACGTGGAACCGGAGCCGAGCTGGTTCCGCTCCAGCAGCAGCACGCGTTCCACCCCGGCCTCGGCGAGATGGAACGCGATGCTGGCACCCATCACGCCGCCGCCGACGATCACCACGTCGGCGGCGTCCGGCAGGGCCGCGGCCATCAGGGCAGCTGGAAGGAGAGGTCGGCCTCGACCGTCTCGGTGTCCATCTGCGCCTTCTGCAGCTTGCCCGAGTAGTCCCAGTTCAGCGACTGCCACCGGGTGAACTGGTCGAGCACCCAGATGCCGCTCTGCCGGGAGCCGTTGCCGGACTTCCCGTTGCCGCCGAACGGCAGGTGCGCCTCGGCGCCGGACGTCGAGTTGTTCACGCTGACCATGCCGGCCGAGATGCCCTGCGCGAACCGGAACGCCTTGTTCGGGTCGGTGGTGTAGATCGAACTGGACAGCCCGTAGCCGGACTTGTTGCCGAGGGCAATCGCATCGTCGAGGCTCGAGTACGTCGTGATGCCGACGACCGGACCGAACGTCTCGTTCATGAACAACTCGTCGTCCGGACGGACGCCGTCGACGATCACCGGGTGGTAGAACAGCCCGGCCGCGGGATCCCCGACGAATCCGGACCTCGGGTTGTCCGCGCTGACCCGGCCGGTCGCGCCGATCACCTGATGGTGAGCCGCGATCCAGCCCAGCGACTTCTCGAACCCGGCGGCGAACTTCTCGTCCAGCAACGGACCGAACAGCACGTCCTGTGCCGGATCACCCATCGCCGCGTCCGCAACGGCACGACTGAATCGGGCGACGAAGTCGTCGTGGACCGACTCGTGGACGATCACCGTACCGAGCGAGGTGCACCGCTGACCCGCCGTACCGAAGCCGGAGAACAGCGCGCCCTCGACGGCCAGGTCGAGATCGGCGTCCTCGGTGATCACCATCGGGTTCTTGCCACCGAGCTCCAGGCACGGCGTCTGCAGGTGGCGGCCACACAACTCACCGATCCGGCTGCCGACGGCGCTCGATCCGGTGAAGCCGACCTTGTTCACCAGCCCGGCCTGCAGCGCCTGCTCGAGTCCGGTGAAGGTGTCCGGCCCGTCGGCGTACACGACGTTGAAGACCCCGGCCGGTACGCCGGAGTGCGCGAAGATCTCGTAGAACGCGTCGGACACCACGGCCGAGTACTCCGCCGGCTTCCAGACCACCGTGTTCCCGCACAGCAGCGCGGGCACGATGTACCAGGACGGTACGGCGACCGGGAAGTTGCCGGCCGTGATCACGACGACCGTGCCGACCGGCCGTCGGAACGTGAACAACTGCTTGTCCGGCATCTCCGACGGGACCGTCTGACCGTAGAGCCGGCGGCCCTCGCCGACGAAGAAGTCGCAGGTGTCGATGATCTCCTGCACCTCACCGCGCGCCTCGGCGATCGGCTTGCCGATCTCGCGGGTGACGAGCGCGGCCAGCCGCTCCTTGTTGGCGGTCATCAGCCGGCCGACGTTCGCGATCACCTGACCTCGCTGCGGAGCCGGTGTCGCGGCCCACGCGGCCTGGGCGTCCCGGGCAGCCTCGGCGGCCTTGACGAGAACCTCAGGCCCCGCGCTGCCGACCGTCCCCACCACATCGCTCAGCCGAGCCGGGTTGGTCGACGGCGTACGCCGTACCGCCTCTCCCACTCGCTCGCCACCGATCACCGACACAACCTCAGTCGCCATGAAGCATCCCTTCGCGCACGTTTGCCCCCACCCTCACCCACCACCCCACCCCCTGCCAACCCACGCCTCCCCGTCTGGTGGGCTGACCCATGCGCCTGTGGGTTGGCCAGTGGCGTGCGGTTGGCCAACCCCCAGGCCGCTGGGTCACCCCACGAGCGCGCGCGCGGGGTGGGCGTGTGCTGGCGGTCTGGTGGGCTGACCCATGCGCGTGTGGGTTGGCCAGCGGCGTGCGGTTGGCCAACCCACAGGCGGCTGCGTCAGCCCATGAGACGGGGAAGGTCAGGCCACCCACAGGCGGCTGGGTCAGCCCATCAGACGGGACGGTCAGGGGTGGGGGGTTGGGGGTGGTGGGACTTCGTTCCCCGGGTAGAGATCCGGGATCGGGATCGGCATCCGCCACAGGTGCGACTTCGGGCTGATCATGCCGTGCCGGATCGCGACGTACCGGAGCAGGCGGAGCGGGCCGGCGATCAGGATGAAGGCCAGCGGGAGCTCGACCAGGAAGGCGCTCAGCAGCGCCTGGGTGAGGTCGGCGCCGCGGTGGCTCGTCATCGTGTCGAACCAGGCGTCGCAGATCAGCAGGACGCCGGTCGCGAACGCGGTCGGGAAGACCAGCAGTTTCCGCTTCCACCCGGCCAGTGCGGTCAGCACCAGCATCGCCACCAGCAGGATGTCGAAGCCGACCCAGGTGGCGACCCAGTTCCGGGCGACGTAGTGACTGGGCAGGGTCATCGCCAGATAGACGGTCCAGGGGATCAGCGCGAGCGCGCAGAGCAGCATCAGCGCGGTCCGCCACTTGCGGATCCGCTCGATCGTCCGCAGCGACGGCATCCCGCCCGGTTGGTGCGGTACCAGCCGCAAGATCAGGTCCCGCCGTTCGGCCGGAGTCATCGCCGCGATCTCTTCGTCGGTCAGGTCCACCTCTCCAGTATGTCTTGTGATTGCATTCACAAGCCGGTAGGCTGACGCCCGGAAGCAACTGTCGATGAGACAGATGAGGTGTGTGGGCATGACCGAGCGCAAGCCAGCCAACATGTCGCAGCAGGACTGGGTCGACATCCAGATCCAGCAGGCCCAGAAGCGGGGCGAGTTCGACAACCTCGCGGGTCAGGGCAAGCCGCTGACCAAGTTGGCCGACCCGCACGATCCGGACTGGTGGGTGAAGGACTTCATCCGCCGGAAACAGATCGACTCCGAAGCGCTGCTGCCACCCGCGGTGCTGCTGCGCAAGGAGAAGCAGAAGGTCCAGGAGACTGTCGCCCGGATGCGCCGTGAGTCCGAAGTGCGCGACTATCTCGCGGATCTGAACCAGCGGATCCTGGTCAGCATTCGCGACACCACCGGCCCGGTCGTTCCGGTCGGCACTGTCGACGAGGAGGCCGTCCTGGCGCAGTGGAAGGCGGATCGGCCCGAGCCGGTGCCCAAGCCGTCAGGCGCCAGGTCTACGGAAGCCCCGCCGAAGAAGTCGCTCTGGCAGCGGCTGTTCACCTGAGCAGTTCGCGGACCGCGATCTCGATCGTCCGCTCGCTGAGCAGCACCTGACGGGACGCGTCGCCGAGCGGGACGAACGAGTCCTCCGACGCCACCCTGGCCAGCCGGCCAGCGTAGCCGTGGTCGATCAGCGCGGCCAGGACGCCTTCGGACACGCCGCCGGACCGCCGGGTCTCGTCGACCACGAGCACGCGTCCGGTGGCGGTTGCCTCACGCAACAGATCCCCGATCGGCAGTGGCGCCAGCCACCGCAGGTCGAGCACCCGGACTCCGGGCACCCGTGCGGCCACCCGCAGACTCATCGGCAGACCGTTGCCGAAGGTGACAAGGGTCAGGTCCGTCCCGTCGCCGTACGTCCGGCCGCGCCCGATCGGCACCGGTTGGTCCGGGTACGGCGTCAGCCACTGATCGTCCCCGTCGTCGTACAGATCGCGCCGGTGATAGAGCGCGATCGGCTCGAGGAACACGCTGACCGTGCCGCACGATCGCGCCGCCGCGGCGCAGGCATGCAGCATCGCGGCCGCGTCGTCCGGCCGGGAGGGTGACGCGATCACGAGTCCCGGGATGTCCCGCAGTACGGCGATCGCGTCGTCGTTGTGGAAGTGGCCGCCGAACCCTTTCTGGTAGCCGTAGCCCGCGATCCGCAGCACCATCGGATTCGAGTACTGCTCCTGCGAGAAGAACTTCAGCGACGCCGCCTCGCCGCGCAACTGGTCCTCGGCATTGTGCAGATACGCCAGGTACTGGATCTCCGGGAGCGGCAGCAACCCCGAGACCCCGGCGCCGAGCCCGAGCCCGAGAATCGACTGTTCGTCCAGCAGTGTGTCGAACACCCGGGCCGGTCCGAACGACTTCTGCAGTCCGCGGGTGACGCCGTACACGCCGCCCTTGCGGCCGACGTCCTCGCCGAACACCATCGCCTCCGGGTACGACGCCAGTACGTCGGCCAGCGCGCGGTTGATCGACTGGCTCAGTGTCAACCGTTCCGTCGTACGACTGGGTCGAGGCAACGAGTCCGCGACAGCCTCGGGGTCGGGGAACCGCAGCGGGGAGGCGACGGCCTCGGCGGACGACAGTTGCGGCAGGCCCGACACCTCGGCCGCGATCCGCATCACCTCGGACCGCTTGTCCTCGTACAACTCGATCACGTCGTCCGCGTCCAGCCCTGCGCCGAGCAGGAGCCTCGCCGTACCGAGCAGCGGGTCCAGCTCCTCGTCGGCCACGAGCTCGGCGGGCGATCGGTACGCCGCTTCCACGTCGGAGCCGGCGTGGCCGAGCAGCCGGACGGTCCGCAGCCGGAGGAAAGCAGGCCGCCGGTTCCGCCGGACGAACGTGGCCGCCTCGGTCGCCATCGTCAGCGCCGCGGCCACATCGGTGCCGTCGGCATCGAAGTACCGCAGGCCGGGCCGCGATCCGTAGGCCTGCCTGATCCAGCCGTCCGGGGTCCGCACGCTGATCCCGATCCCGTTGTCCTCACAGACCAGCAGCAACGGCATCGGCAGGCCCTGATACGACGCGTGCAGCGCGGCGTTGATCGCGCCCGTCGCGGTCGAGTGGTTCGCCGACGCGTCGCCGAAGCTGGTCACCACGATCGCGTCCGACGGCCACGGCGACGGTACGCCGAGCTTCGCTGCCCGGGCCAGCGAGAACGCGACACCCATCGCCCTCGGCAGGTGCGAGGCGATCGTCGACGTCTGGGGGATGATCGCCAGGTCGTGCCGGCCGAACACCTTGTGCCGGCCGCCGGCGATCGGCTCACTGGTCGCGGCCGCGACCCCGAGCAGGATGTCACGCAGCCCTTCCTTCGAGCCGGCCTGGTCCGCGCGGGCGAGGTAGAACGCGCCGGAGCGATAGTGCAGCAGCGCCGGATCGGTGGGCCGGAGTGCGGCGGCGACCGCGGCGTTCCCCTCGTGGCCGGCGGATCCGATCGTGTAGTAGCCCTGCCCCTGCGACTGCATCCAGCGCGCTGCGAGGTCCGCGTGCCGGCTGCCGAGCTGAGCGTCGTACAGGCTCCGCAGCTGGTCGGCCGTGTAATCACACGGGACGGGCTTGAGGGCGCGGACGCGCTCGGCGTACCGCTCGTCGACGGCGGTCACCGGGTGGATCCTGCGTCGGCCGGGGCAGGGCGGGCGCGGTCAGAGTCCGCAGTCGAAGCCGTCGTCGTTCGGGTTGGCGTCGGCCAGGACGTCCATGATGCGACTCGCGCGTCGAAGGTCCTCATCTGATACATGATCGGCGAAGAACGTCGAGACCACAGCTTCGACCACGGGTTGGGCAGCCGCGAGCGCCTCCCGCCCGGCCGGCGTGAGCTCGGCCCAGGTGGCCCGGCGATCCTCGGGCGTGTTCCGGCGGACCACCCAGCCGTCCTTGTCCTCGAGCTTGCCGATCAGCCGGGTCGCGCCGCTGCGCGAGATCATCAGCTCCTTGGCCAGCGGGGCCATCCGCATCCGGCCGCCGGCCTGGTCGAGGGCCCGCAGGACCTCGTGCTCGAAGTAGCCCATCTTGAGCCGGCTGCGCAGCGTGTTGTCGAGATGGGCGTAGAGCAGCGTGTCCGCGCGGTACAGCGCCCGCCAGGACTCGAGTTGCACGGCACTCATCTGCTTCGTCGGCATGGGCAGCAGTCTACGACGATGAGTGCGCAATACAACTGTTGACGCGTGAACTGTTCTCCTGTGTATGCTGACCGGACGTTGCCGAGAGGGGGATTGTCGTGGGCTCGATCCGTTGGAAGGCCGTGCGCCCGCTGCGGCACCGGGATTACCGGCTGCTGTGGACCGGGCTGGCGGTCGCTCTGCTCGGTAGCGGGCTCTGGCTGGTCGCACTGGCCTGGCAGGTGATCGAGCTCGGCGGCGGACCGGTGCAGCTGTCGGTGGTGACGACGGCGTACAGCATCGGGCTGGTGGTCTGCGTGCTGTTCGGGGGTATCGCGGCGGACCGGTTGTCGCAGCGCAGCGTGATCGTCGCGGCGGACGGCGTACGTGGTCTGGTCCTGCTGGTCGTCGCCGGGCTCGCGTTGACCGAGCTGCTGGAGGTCTGGCATCTGGCGACTGCGGCAGTGCTGATCGGAGCCGGGGAGGCGTTCCTGATCCCGGCGTACACGGCGCTGGTGCCGAAGCTGTTGCCGGCCGACGAGCTGCTCGCGGCGAACGGACTGGAAGGGACGCTGCGGCCGCTGGCGCAGCAGGCGACCGGGCCGGCGCTGGGTGGTCTCGCAATCGCCGCGATGTCGCCCGGGATCGCGATCCTGATCACGGCGCTGACCTACTTCTTCTCCGCCGGCTGCGTCCTCGCGATGCGCGTGCGGGCCACTGCCGGCGAGGCGCCGGCGGACGAGGTGCCGCAGACGATCTTCGGCGACCTGCGCGAAGGATGGGCCTACGTACGACGTACCCGGTGGCTGCTCGCGTCGCTGCTGTTCGGCACGGTGTTCGTGCTGCTGATCCTCGGGCCGCTGGAGGTGCTGCTGCCGTTCGCGATTCGCGACCAGCTCGGCGGTGGGCCGAGCGACTTCGGTCTCGTGCTGGCGGCGTTCGGCGTCGGCGGTGCGGCCGGTGCCTTGCTGATCTCGTCGCGGAGCCTGCCGCGGCGGTACCTGACCGTCATGACGCTGATGTGGGGCGTCGGCTCGCTGCCGTTCGTGCTGCTCGGGTTCGCCCGGGAGCTGTGGGTGATGGCAGCGGGTGCGGCCGTGGTCGGAGCGACCGGGTCGGCCGCGATGGTGATCTGGGGCACGTTGCTGCAGCGCCGGGTCCCGGACCGTCTGCGCGGACGCATCTCCAGCCTGGACTTCTTCGTCTCGCTCCTGCTGATGCCGTTGTCGATGGCGTTGGCCGGACCGGCGGGTGCCGTGTTCGGATTGACGGCGGTGTTCATCGTCGCTGGTGTCGGCCCGGCAGTGGTGTCACTGTTGGTCGTGTACTTCGGCCGGATGCCGTCGGACGAGATTGCTCACCCGCTGGACCATCCCGTCACGCCGGCCGGCTCGCCCAGCGCCGCCTGATTGCGCGGCCCCGGGGCGGGGAACGGTGCAGAGGGGCTGTTCGTTCTCCGGGGTAGAAGTGTGGTTACGGGGTGGGTGACACGTGAGGTGTTCTGTGGCGACGAGTGAGTTCTGGTGAGGGGTCATTCCGCGTTGATGCGGCGGATGGCGATCGCGGCCGGACTCGGTGTGGGGACAGCAGGGGTGCTCGCGGGTGTCCTGCTGCTGGGCCCACTCGCGGCCGTGATCCTGCTGACGGTTGTGTTCGCATTGGTCTGGCCGCTGGCCGCGGTGATCCGGCACGTGTCGGACGAAGCGCCGTACCAGTCGTCGGTGACGGTCGCGGCCGCTGCGGCCGCTGCTGTGCTGTGTTTGCCAGGGTTGGTGCGTCTGCTGGCCTGGGGTGCGGTCGGGTTCGCGGTGGCGCTGGTCGCGGCGACGCTGTTCGTGCTGCTCGACCTGGTCCTGCCGGAGCGGCGGCACCGTACGTCGCGGCGGCGGCGGAAGCTCGAGCGGATGACCGAGCGGCAGGGGTTCGAGGACGAGGCGCTGATCGCGTCGCTGCAGTGCCCGCTCAGCATCGAGGAGTTGTGCGGCGTCTGGACCGAGACCGCGACCCAGCTTGCCCAAGGTGCCGGCCCACGCGACCGCCAGGCAGTCGCCGAGGTACGCCGGATCTGCCTCGACGAATTCGAACGCCGCAACCCCGACGGCTTCCACCGTTGGCTGGAAGCCGGCGCGCCCGCCAACCCGGGCAGCTACCTGCTCCCCACTCCGGGAGACGGCCCGACCGCCCTGTGAGTCAGGCCGCCTTCTTGCTCCTGGCGGACCTCCTGGCGGACCTCTTGGCCGTCGCCTTCTTCGCCGTGGTCTTCTTCTTCGCGGTGGTCTTCTTCGCAGGGGACTTCCTCGTGCCGCGGGACTTGCGCGCGGACTCGACACTGGCGCGCAGCGCGGCGACGAGGTCGGTCGGGTTGGTGGCCTGCGGTTCCTCCTCGGCGAACACGACCTCCTTGCCCTTGTGCTTGGACACGACCAGTTCCTTCACCCGCTCGGTGTAGGTGTCCTTGTAGGCGGACGGTTTCCACTCGCCACTCATCGCCTCGATCAGGTCGGTCGCCATCGACAGTTGCTTGCCCGCCGACGACTTGCCCGGCAGGTCGTCCAGCTCGTCGGCAGGATCGCGGATCTCGTCGGCGAAGAACATCGTCTCCAGCACCAGGACCTTGCCCTTGGCCCGGATCGTGGCCAGATACTCCTTGCCACGCATCACGAACTTCGCGATCCCGGCCCGGTTCGTCTTGGCCAGCGCGTCCCGCAGCAGCGCGTACGACGACGCGTTGTCGCCGTCCTTCGGACCCAGGTAGTAGCTCTTCTGGAAGTGGATCGGGTCGATGTCGTCCAGATCGACGAAGGTGGAGATCTCCAGCGCCCGCGACTTGCCCGGCGCGATCTCGTCCAGCTCGTCGGGCTCGACGATGACGTACTCGCCACCGCCGACGTCGTGACCCTTGACGATCTTGTCGAAGTCCACCTCCCGGCCGGTCCGCTCGTTCACCCGCTTGTAGCGGATCCGGTCCGAGGTGCCCTTCTGGAACTGGTGGAAGTCGAGCTGGTGCTCGTCGGTGGCGCTGTACAGCCCGACCGGAACCGAGACCAGTCCGAAGGTGATGAATCCGCTCCAGATCGACCGCGCCATCCGTCTCTCCTCTCGTACCGCCCCCGCCGGTACCCAGTTCAGAGCCGGTTGTACCGCTTGCGCGCCTCCCTGCTCTCCTTCTGCGCGTCCCGGGCGGCCCGGCGGGCGTCGTCGAGCTCCCCGCCCAGCCGTCGTACCAGCTCCTGTGCGTCGGCCAGAGCCTCGCGCGCGTTGTCGAGCTGGGTGTCGAGATCCTCGACCGTGGATTCGGCCTCCTGGGCCGCGGTGACGGCGTCCTCGAACGCCTTCTTGGCCTTCGCCTTCTCGGCGGCCTCGCGTTCCTCCTCCTTGCGCTCCGCGGTCTCGCGCTTCTTCCGGGCAGCGGCCGATTCCTCGTCGGCCTCGGCCTGTTGCGCCTTGCGCCGGTCGCGGGCGGCCTGGCGGCGTTCGTCGGTGAGCGGGGTGACGTTGGTCGGTTCGCCGGCCTCGTCGACGACGCCGAAGCCGACGTGCCGTAGCGCGCTGCTCAACCGGCCTTCGCGTACGGCGTCGCCCGCGGCCGGATCCACCAGCGCCGCATCGAGCGTCTCGCGCAGCTTCTGCCCGACGTCGGCGCTCACCTTCTGACCCTCGTCGCCGGCGACCCGGATGGCCTCCTTGGCGAGCTTGTCCAGCAACTGATGGCGTCGCGGTGTCAGCTCACGCAGCCGGTCGCCGTCGAGATCGGCGGTCGCCTCGCGGAACTCGTCGCCCAGTGCGAGCAGGTCGTCGAGCTCGTCCGGCAACTTGCGGGCGATCAGGTTCGTCACCCAGGCCGCGACCGTCGGCTTGCGCATCGCCTTCAGCCGGGTCGAACCGAGCTGGTCGCCGTCCGCCTTCAGCTGCTTGGCCAGCTCGTTGCGAGTAGCAATGAAATCGGCAGCCGGCGCCGCGTAGAGAGCATCCGCCGCCTCCTCGAAGTCCATGGCGGCGACGCTACCCGGAATTACCCCGTGGTGGGGCCGGGGCGCACGACCAGTTCGGCGCGCAGCCGCTCCAGGATGCCGCGGAGCAACCGGGACACCTGCATCTGACTGACGCCCAGCTCGTGGCCGATCTCCTCCTGGGTCAGCCCGTTGCGGAACCGGAGTTCGAGGATCCGCTTGTCCCGGTCGCCGAGGTTCGCCACGGCCGGCGTGAGGGTGTGGACGTCCTCGACCAGGTCGTAGCCGTCCTCGTCGTCGGCGACCGAATCGAGCAGGCTGATCGTGCCGTCGACCGTGCCCGGCGCGTCCAGCGACAGCGTGCTGAAGCAGCCGCGGACCGAACTGGCCTCGGCGATCTCGGCCGGGTCGGTGCCGAGCGCCTCGGCGGTCTCCTCGGCGCTGGGCACGTGTCCGAGTCGCTGGATCAGCTCAGGCTCGGCGGCCGCGATGCTGCCCTGCATCTCCTGCACACGGCGCGGCGGCCGGACAGTCCAGGCACAGTCGCGGAAGTAGCGCTTCAACTCGCCCCTGATCGTCGGTACGGCGTACGAGAGGAACGCTGTGGACGCGTCCAGCCGGTAGCCGTTCGCGGCCTTCACCAGGCCGAGGTAGGCGACCTGTTCGAGATCGTCGGGATCCACGCCCTTGCTGCGGTAGCGCGAGGCGATCGAGCGGGCGACGGGTGCGTTCAGAATCACCACCGCGTCAAGCAGCTCCTGGTGCCGCGGATCCGGCACCTCATGGGCTTCGAGCAGGAGTTCATGGGTGGTTTCGGCTACGCGCTGCTTGGAATCCTCAACGCTGACAGCTGCGATCGTCACGGGAGGGACCTCGTCGTGTCGTCGTATCGTGCAGGTCGGGTGGCATCAGGGCTGAACCACTGACTCCACCAGATCAAACTCAGCCGCTGGTTTCAAGTAGCGAGGTGTTACAGGTGTTTGAAACACCTCAGGTCCGGGCTCGCTGGGTCGCGACGATGCACAGCAGTACGACGACCGCGGTGATCGGCGCGGTCACCGGCAGATGCTCGTTCATCAGCAGGACCGACCACACCAGCGTCAGCAGCGGCTGGGCGAGTTGCAACTGACTGGCCTTCGCGACCCCGATGATGCCCATGCCGCGGTACCAGACGACGAACCCGCCGAGTTGCGAAATCCCAGCAATGTAAGCAAGTCCGAGCAGACTCGACGCCGACAACTGCAACGGTTCCCGCGGTACGGCGATCAGCGTGATGGCAATGCTGACTGGTAAGGCAAGTACCACGGCCCAGGCGATCACGTGCCAGCCGGGCAGATGCCCGGCGAGGCGACCGCCTTCGGCATAGCCGAGCGCACAGACGACCAGAGCGGCCAGCAGATACAGGTCTGCGACTGAAACGGACCCGTGATGCTGGCTGAGTGTGAAGACCACCACGGCTGCCGCGCCAGCACACGCAGCAAGCCAGAACGTCGCGGGCAACCGACGCCTGGTCAGCAGCGCCGATGCCGAGGCGGTCGCGATCGGCAGAAGACCGACAACGACTGCGGAGTGGGCGGTGGTCGACGTCTGCAAGGCCAGCGTGGTCAGCAAGGGAAAGCCGATGACGCAACCACCGGCAACGATCAGCAGACCAGGTAGGTCCTTCCGTTGCGGTCGGCGGACCCGGAGAGCGGCGAGCAGTACGGCGGCGAGGATCCCGGCCAGCAGGCCGCGAGCACCGGTCGCCGTCCACGGACCCATGCCTCTGGTCGTCCACACGGTGGCCGGGAAGCTCAAGGAGAAGGACGCGACGGCGACGAGAGCTGCGATGGTCCCGGCTCTGGTCGGTATCGCTTCTCGACTCGGGACAGTAGCGCTATCGTGTGCCGTCATGGACAACGATAGCAGTCTGGCTGTTGTCGTCGGGCGGTTGCGGGCCGAGGTCACCGCTGCCGGCCCGGGCGGCCGGCTGCCGTCCAGCCGCACCTTGGTCCGGCGTTGGGGAATCAGTCCGGTCACACTCTCGCGGGCCGTGACCGTGCTGATGGCCGAGGGGCTCGTCAGTCCGCGTCCGGGATCCGGGGTCTTCGTCAGCGACCGTGCTCTGCGCCGGAGGGTCGCTCAGGCGGATGTCTCCTGGCAGGACAGCGCGCTCGGGAACCGTCGGCGTCTCAAGACCACGGCGATGCTGGGAATGCTGTCGACCCAGGCGGACGGGGTGGTGGATCTTTCGGTCGGCTACTTGCACGAATCGCTCCAGCCGAGCAAGGCACTGGCCGATGCGATGGGACGAGCGGGCCGTCGGCCAGGCACCTGGACACGCTCGCCCGCCGAGGGGATTCCTGAGCTCCGGGCCTGGTTCGCCGCCGACATCGGCGGACGCGAGGGGCCGATCAGCGCCAATGACGTGCTGATCAGTTCTGGCGGCCAGACCGCGTTGGTGACCGCGCTCAGGGCGCTGACCGATCCGGGTCAGGCAGTACTCGTGGAATCACCGACGTACCCGGGGACTCTGGCCGCCGCTGAGGCGGCGGGACTGCGGTGCGATCCGGTGCCGCTCGATGTGGATGGTCTGCGGGTGGAACTGCTCGCGGAGGCGTTCGCGAGCAGTGGAGCGCGGGTGCTGGTGTGCCAGCCGCTGTTCCAGAACCCGACCGGTGCCGTTCTCGCGCCGGCGCGACGGGCCCGGCTGATGGACGCCGTACGAGCGGCTGGGGCCTTCGTCATCGAGGACGACTTCACCCGGCGGTTGGTGCACGACGACGCTCCCGATCTGCCGCAACCGCTGGCGGCGGACGATCCGGACGGTCACGTCGTCCACATCCGGTCGTTGACCAAACCCACGTCACCGAGCCTGCGGGTCTCGGCCGTGACCGCGCGTGGCCCGGCGTACGCACGGCTGCGGGACAGTCATGTGGTCAACAGTTTCTTCGTGCCTCGCCCGATGCAGGAGGCGGCGCTCGAGTTGATGACTTCGCCTTCCTACGCGACTCATCTGCGCCGGCTGGCCGCAGCCTTGCGGGATCGGCGGGAGACGCTGACGCAGAGCCTGGCGGATCGGTGTCCGCACCTCACGGTTCACGCGGTCCGGCCCGGCGGGTATCACGTCTGGACCTCCCTGCCCGACGGCTTGCGGGACGACCTGGTCGTCGCCGAAGCCCTTCGCCAGGGTGTCTCCGTCAGCCCGGGCCGGAACTTCTATCTGCCCGGCGGACCGACCCGGCACCTTCGGCTCAGCTATGCGGGTGCGGCGTCCGCCGACGAGATCGTGCGCGGTGCGGAGCGACTCGACGCGGCGGTGCGGGCGAGCGCCGAAGCCTGACAGCATCTGTCAGGTTTCAGTGCTGGACTGGACCCATGAACGACTGTTGCGCCGTGGTGGACCTGCGGCAGTACACGCTGCATCCAGGGGAGCGCGACACCTTGATCGAGGTCTTTGACGACCATTTCGTCGAGGGGCAGGAAGCGACGGGGATGCACATCGTCGGCCAGTTCCGCGACCTCGACGAGCCGGATCGGTTCGTCTGGATCCGCGGTTTCCCCGACCTGCCGGCCCGCGCCGACGCGCTGAACGCCTTCTACTCCGGGCCGATCTGGCGCGAGCACGCCGCCACGGCGAACCGGACCATGATCGACTCCGACAACGCGCTCCTGCTCACTCCCGTTCAGCTCGGCGCCACCTATCCCCGGCGGGACTCACCCCGCTCAGCGCGAGGGACGACGGACGTCCCCGACTCGGTCGTGGCCGGAGCCGTCTACCACCGAGGTGCGGCAGCTGACGGCTTCGTCGAGTTC
This sequence comes from Kribbella sp. NPDC050281, assembly GCF_040655855.1. NCBI lineage: Bacteria > Bacillati > Actinomycetota > Actinomycetes > Propionibacteriales > Kribbellaceae > Kribbella > Kribbella sp. NPDC050281. The sequence continues at coordinate 144,422 of NZ_JBFAKS010000008.1, forward strand.
TTCACCGATCACGTCGTACCGGTCCTGACCGCCACCGGCGCGGAGCCGCTCGCCGTGTTCGAGACTTTGGTTGCCGAGAACAACTTTCCGGGGCTGCCGTTGCGGGACGAGATCGTGCTGGCCTGGTTCGCCCGCTTCCCCGACGACGCGGTGTACGACGAGCATCGCCGGCGGCTCGCGGCCTCGGCGGTCTGGCAGCGGCAGGTGCTGCCGGAGCTGGTCTGCCGCTCGGCCGCGCCGGCCCAGGAACTGCGGCTGCGTCCGACCGCCAGATCGCAGTTGCGGTAAATGCGTTGCGCGTCCCCGAGCGGGCGTGCATCCTGGAGCAACCGTGCGGCGACGAACGCTGCCTGGACCTAGGGAGGGCTGACGGATGGCCATCACTGTGCTGCGGCATGTCCGCGTCAGTCTCACCTCACAGTTCAGGAGCACACCGGATGTCTTCCGACGTCTTTCGCACCACCGAGCAAGATCTCACCGATAACCTTTCCGACCTCGACTCCCGCTGGGGCGAACTCACCGGCGACGAGTCCGAACCTGATCCGGCCGACGCGTTCGTCTTCCGCTTCACCGAAGTCGACGAGCAACTGGGCCCGGATCAGCGCTGGTCCACCTGGCTGGACGTCGAGCGCGGCTCTCGCGGCCCGCAACCCCGACCCGACTGGGTCGTGACGGAACAGGCTGCGATCGATACCGAGCTCGGCGTCCTCAAAACCGGCAAGGAAGCCGACGTCTTCCTGGTCGAGCGGGCCGTCGAAGCCATCGGCGCGAACCCGGCCCGTTCCTCGCTGCTCGCCGCGAAGCGGTACCGCACCGAGGAACACCGGTCCTTCCACCGCAGTACGGCGTACGTCGAAGGGCGCCGTACGCGCAACAGCCGCGACACCCGCGCGCTGGCGAAGAAGACCTCACACGGTCGCAGCGTCGCCGCCGGGCAATGGGCGGGCGCGGAGTGGGGCGCGCTGTGTCAGTTGTGGAAGGCCGGCGTGCCGGTCCCCTACCCGGTGCAGGTGGACGGCACCGAGTTGCTGATGGAGTTCATCGACGACGGTGAAGGCGGGGCGGCGCCACGGCTCGCCCAGGTCCGGCCGTCCAAGGACTTGCTCGGTCAGTACTTCGAGCAGGTCCGCGACGGGATGCGCGAGTTGGCCAGGGCGGGGTTGGCCCACGGAGACCTGTCGCCGTACAACGTCCTCGCCCAGGGGGACCGGATCGTGATGATCGACCTGCCCCAGGTGATCGACATCGTCGGCAATCCGAAGGGCATGGACTTCCTGCTGCGCGACTGCCACAACATGGCGACCTGGTTCACCAACCGCGGGCTGGAGATCGACGAACAGGAACTGTTCGCCGACCTGCTCACGATGGTGTTCTGATCGCCTGCTGCAGCAAGGGCACGAGTGGTACCAGCTGGTCGGGGTGGGCGTCGACGAGACCGTCGACGTGGTTGCCCGCCTCGACCCGCAGGTACGTGTGCAGTCCAGTGCGCCGAGCCATCGCGGCGTACACGTCCGAGTCCTGGGTGATCGGGAGCAGGCTGTCGTAGGTGCCCTGGATCGTGACCAGTGGCTTGCCGATCCGGCCGGTCAGCGCGATCCGCCGGATCGCCTTGTGTGCTTCGGGTCGGCGCGCGTAGTCGTAGTCGGCCTCACTGCCGGTGTACGACGGATCGAGCTCGGCGGCGTAGATCCGCTGGGTCAGCTTCCAGTAGACCGTGTAGTGGTAGTCCCAGAGGAAATCGGACTTCGGATCGAAGCCGGCGCCGGTGATCAGCTCCGGAGATTGTTGCTCGTAGCCCCTGATCGCCGGCGGCAGGAACGTGAACAGGTTGGGCCCGTTCGCGGTCCACAGCGTTCCTTCGAGGTCAACGCCCCGGGTGTAGAGGTCCGGATGGTTCTCGAGCTGCCAGCGGACCAGGTAGCCGCCGTTCGAGATGCCTGCGGCAACCACCTCGCGCGGCGCGCGGTCGTAGTACTGCCCGACTGTCGCCCGGGCGGCACGGGTCAGCTGCGTCATCCGCAGGTTCCACTCGACGATCGCGTCGCCCGGTCGCACCCCGTCGGTGAAGAACTCGGCGCCGGTGTTGCCCTTGTCCGTCGCCGCGAACGCGTAACCCAGCGAGAGCACGTAGTCCGAGATCGCCTTGTCGTTCGCGTACTGCGCTCGTACGCCGGGCGACCCGGAGACGACCAGGCCGCCGTTCCACCGATCCGGCAGCCGCACGACGAACTGCGAGTCGTGGTTCCAGCCGTGGTTGGTGTTCGTGCGCGAGTTGTCCGGGAAGTACCCGTCGATCTGGACCCCGGGAATGCCCGACGGCGACGGCAGACCCGCGTGCGTGAGACCCGCGTAGTCGGCCGGGTTGGTGTGGCCCGAGGCCACGGTCCCGGTGGTGGTCAGGTCGGCGAGGCGGGCGACTTCCTGGTGCTGGGCACCGGGAACCCGGACCGGACGATGGGCGCTGGCCGGCACGGTCACACCGGTGAGCAGCAGGACGGCTGAGAACAAGGCGAGGCGGCGCATGGCGTCACGCTAGAAGTCGCCTCCTTCGCCAGACAGAGGGTCGGAGCACACAACCGTGCGCCCCCGGGTGGTCTCCTACGACACCGCTTTGGCTGCCGCGCGTCCCGCCGTACGTCCGGTGAACAGGCAGCCGCCGAGGAACGTGCCCTCGAGCGATCGGTAGCCGTGGATGCCGCCGCCACCGAAGCCGGCCACCTCGCCGGCCGCGTAGACACCGGGCAGCGGCGTACCGTCGGTGCGCAGTACGCGGGAGTCCAGATCGGTCTGCAGACCGCCGAGGGACTTGCGGGTCAGGACGTTCAGCCGGACGGCGATCAGCGGGCCGGCCTTCGGGTCGAGGATCCGGTGCGGCGACGCGACCCGGATCAGCTTGTCGCCGCGATAGTGCCGGGCGCCGCGCAGCGCGGTGATCTGCAGGTCCTTGGTGAACGTGTTGGCCAGCTCGCGATCGCGCGCGACGATCTGGCGTTCCAGGTCGTCGAGGTCGATCAGCTTGTCGCCGGTCAGGTCGTTCATGCCGCGGACCAGGTCGGGCAGGTTGCCCCGGACGATGAAGTCGGCGCCCTTGTCCATGAAGGCCTGCACCGGTGCGGTCGCGCCGCCGCGGGCCCGGCCGAGCACGCCCTTGATGTCCTTGCCGGTCAGGTCCGGGTTCTGCTCCTGGCCGGAGAGCGCGAACTCCTTCTCGATGATCTTCTGGGTCAGCACGAACCAGGTGTAGTCGTACCCGGTCCGCATGATGTGCTCGAGCGTGCCGAGAGTGTCGAACCCGGGGAACAGTGGCACGGGCAGTCGCTTGCCGGTCGCGTCGAACCACAGCGACGACGGTCCGGGCAGGATCCGGATGCCGTGCATCGGCCAGATCGGGTCCCAGTTCTGGATACCTTCGGTGTAGTGCCACATCCGGTCGCGGTTCACGTACCGGCCGCCCGCCTGCTCGGTGATCGCGAGCATCCGGCCGTCGACATGCGCGGGGACGCCGCTGATCATCCGCTTCGGCGGCTCGCCCATCCGCTTCGGCCACTGCGAGCGGACCAGGTCGTGGTTGCCGCCGATCCCGCCGGAGGTGACGATCACGGCCTGCGCGGTCAGGCTGAAGTCGCCGGCCTCGACCCGCGAACTGGCGACCCCACGCGCGACGCCGCTCGGCTCGAGCACCTTGCCCGCGACTCCGTCGACCACGCCGCCGGTGACGGTCAACTCGTCCACCCGATGCCGGAACCGGATCTCCACCAGGCCCTTGGCGGCGCCTTCGCGGACCCGGCGCTCGAACGGCGCGACCAGACCGGGCCCGGTGCCCCAGGTGATGTGGAAGCGGGGCACCGAGTTCCCGTGCCCGTCCGCGTTGTAGCCGCCACGCTCGGCCCAGCCGACCACCGGGAAGAACCGCACTCCCTGGGCATGCAGCCACGGACGCTTCTCGCCGGAGGCGAAGTCGACGTACGCCTCGGCCCATTGCCGGGCCCACCGGTCCTCGTCGTCCAGCCGGTCGAACCCGGCCGAGCCGAGCCAGTCCTGCAGCGCGAGATCGTGTGAGTCCTTGATCCCCATCCGGCGTTGTTCGGGTGAGTCGACGAACAGCAGGCCGCCGAACGACCAGAACGCCTGGCCGCCGAGTGAGGCCTCCGGCTCCTGGTCCAGCAGCAGCACCTTCCGGCCCGCGTCGGCCAGTTCGGCGGTCGCGGCCAGCCCGGCCAGACCCGCCCCGACGACGATCACATCCGCGTCCATCACTGTCCCCTCACCGATCGGTGGTCCATGTATAGCGGACAACCGAAGGCGATGGACGGACCTGCGCAGACTTGCAAGGATTGGCGTCGTGACGATCCTTTCCGCGCATGATCTCGTCCTGCCCGCCGCCTCGCTCGGAGCGGAGAACCCGCTCGCACCGTTGCGCAGTCATCAGGAACTGCACCAGGTCCAGAACCTGGCCGACGTCCCGGCCGACCTGCGCGAGAACATCCAGTACGGGCGACTGCACAGCACGCTGCCGTGCCTGAACCAGGACAGCTACGACCGCGACCTGGTCGACACGACCTTCCCCGCGCTGGTGCTGGAGAACGACCACGTCCGCGCGACCATCCTGCCCAGTCTCGGCGGACGGCTCTACTCGCTCGTCCACAAGGCCAGCGGTCAGGAGTTGCTGTACCGCAACCCCGTCTTCCAGCCCGCGAACCTCGCCCTGCGCAACGCCTGGTTCGCCGGTGGAGTCGAGTGGAACGTCGGCAGCACCGGCCACTGGACCGGCACCTGCGCCTCGATGCACGCCGCTCGCGTCGAAGGCCCGGACGGTACGCCGATCCTGCGGCTGTGGGAGCTCGAACGAACCCGCAACCTCGTCACCCAGCTCGACTTCTGGCTGCCGGCCGACTCGGAGTTCCTCTACGTCGGAGTCCGACTGCAGAACCCTTCCGATCGCGAAGTACCGGCGTACTGGTGGTCGAACATCGCCGTCGAGCAGTCCCCGGAGACGCGGGTGCTGGTGCCGGCCGATGAGGCTTGGCGGTTCGGGTACGCCGCCGCACCGGCGCCGGGCCGACGGCTCGATCTCGTCGGCGTCCCCGAGTTCGACGGCATCGACCTGACCTACCCGATGAAGCATCCGCGGGCGGTCGACTTCTTCTTCGAGCCGATGCCCGACGAGCGGCCGTGGATCGCCTCGGTGGATGCTGAGGGCAACGGGCTGGTGCAGGCGTCGACGGATCGGCTGCGCGGGCGGAAGCTGTTCGTCTGGGGCGAGGGAGCCGGCGGCCGCCGGTGGCAGGAGTGGCTCGCGCCCGGCCTCGAGGGACACGGGTACGCCGAGATCCAGGCCGGGCTGGCACGGACCCAGCTGGAGCACCTGAAGTTGCCCGCAGCAACCTCATGGCACTGGTTGGAGGCCTACGGCCGGCTGTCGATGGATCCCGCGGCCGCACACTCCGGCGACTGGCGGACAGCCCGCACCGCGGCCGCCTCGGTTCTGCGCCCAGTGGTCGACGCGCTCGCCGACCGGGAGCGGAGCTGGCTGACGGTCGTGGACGAGGCGCCCGTCGAGCGCCTGGCGGTCGGTTCAGGCTGGGGCGCACTCGAGCTTGCCCGGACCGGCTGGCCGGTTTCCGCCGGTACGCCGTTCGCCGACGACACGATGACCTCGCGGGAGCGCGCGTGGTTGCCCTTGCTCGAAGGGCGGTTGCCCGCGGCAGACGACGTACCGGACGGGACGTTGGTGAGTTGGCGGGAGTTGCTGGAGCACGCGGACGACAACTGGCTGGTCTGGTATCACCGGGGCGTCGCTCGGCATTACGACGGTGATCGGGACGGTGCGATCGAGGCCTGGACGCAGGCCGGCGAGAACCCGTTCGCGTTGCGCAATCTCGGGTTGGTCACCGGGGAGTTGTCGTACTACGAGCGGGCGGTCGGGTTGCGGCCCGACCTGGTTCCGTTGGTTGCGGAGGCGGTTGCGCTCGCCCTGGATCTCGACCTGGCCCTGGCCGGCCGCATGCTCGACGACGCTCCGGATGATCCGCGGATCAGGTTGTTGCAGGTCAGGTACGCGCTGGACACCGGCGACCCGCAGAAGGCACACGAGTTGCTGGCCGATGGCATCCGGTTGGCCACGGTTCGGGAGGGGGCCAACCCGCTGACGGACTACTGGCTTGCCGCGGAGAAGGCACTCGGAACCGACCGGCCGGTGCCTGCGCAGTACCAGTTCGGCATGGGCGAAAGCTGACTCAGCAAATTGTTATGTCCTGACCTGGAACCGACCGGGTTCGGGTGGCGTCTCACGATTGTGCGGCAAGGGCCGCACAAGGCAGTTCGACTACGACGACCGCGTCGCGCGGGCGACGCGTCGGGGGTGAGTGCCATGTTGACGATCGTTGTGCTCGGTGGGTTCGGCTTGGTGCTGCTGATCACGGCATGCATCGTGCTGGATGTGCTCGCCGGTGTCCGGCAGGACGAGATCCCTTCAGGTACGGAAGAGAAGACGGCCGGTCAGGTGATCCGGGTTCGTGGCCCGGTCCGCGGTCAGTTGGACGGCGGTGTACCGACGGAGTACACCGAGGTCACCATCGAGTACTGCACCCGCCGCGGTGAGGGACCCTTCGAGGTCCACCGCCGGTTCCCGGTGGGCGGCAGGATTCCTTACAGCAAGGGCGACCGGGTCATCGTCTGCTACGACGTCCGGACGCCGCGCCGGGCCCGCATCGCCGGCCGGGTCAGCCACTGGCCCCAGCTCGGGCCGCGGTCTTCGGACCCGGTTCCACTGCCCTAGAACCAGGAGTCGCCGTACGACTCCTGGTTCCCGCCCCGACCTTCTTCCCTCGCCTCGAGCGGGGGTTTTCCCGTTCAGGAGGGCAGGTGTGGGGCGAGCAGGTTGTAGAGGACCGGGCGGCCCTGAGCCAGGACGTACTCCGCCTCGTCCGTCGGCAGCCGGTCGGCCAGGTGAGCCAGTGACTCGCCCATCGTGATGCTCAGGGTGACCGCCAGCTGGAAGTCCCGGGTGTCGCGGGCGCCGAAGCGGACGGACAGCAGTTCGGCGAACTCGCCCGCGTGCTGGTCGTCGAACTCGCCCGGCTGCATCTCCAGGTCCGGATCGCCGAGCCCGCTCAGGGCGACCGCGCGGAAGCCCGGATCGGTGCGGTGCATCTCGCGGAACGTGTCCAGCGTGACGTCCACCGCCTGCCGCCAGGTCGACACCGCTGCCAGCCGCTCCCGGACCGCCTCGGTGTAGCGGGCCTGGTTCCGCCGCTCGATCGCCTGGATCAGGCTCCGCTTGTCCGGGAAATACCGGTACACGCTGCCGACCGCGATCTCGGCCCGCTTCGCGATCCCGCTCGTCGACGCGGCGTCGTACCCCCGCGCGACGACCTCGGCGCACGCCGCGTCCAGGATGCGCTCGACCTGCCTGCTGGCCCGGTCCTGCGTCGGCGTCCGGCGCAGCGGATACGCCCCCGATCTCACCATGTTGCTCATTGTCCATCTTCGAGGGGACCTTCGTTGCCACCTTCCTGTGACAGATTGCCGTCAGATCGGCGTCATCTCCACCGATCGACACTCTGAGGACCCGCCACAGGAGGGGAAGTCTCCGCATGCGCATCAGCAGAACGGTCGTCGCCGGCCTGGCCTCCGCCGCGATCGCCGCGTCCGGCCTGGCCGGTACGGCGATCGGCAACCACCAGACCCCGCAGTCCGCCGGCCATGCCGACGACTCGGGGCTGCGGCTCAACCAGATCCAGATGATGGGGTCGCACAACTCCTACCACCGCGAGCTCAGCCCGGCCGAGCAGAAGGTCCAGCAGGCGCAGAACCCCGGTTCGGTCGACCTCTGGTACTCGCACGCGTCGATCCCGTCGCAGCTGGAGGACCAGAACATCCGGACCCTCGAGCTCGACCTGCTCCCGGACCCGGACGGCGGTCTCTACACGTACCCGCTGATCCGGAAGCTGACCGGGCAAGGGCCGCTGACCGACCCGGCGATGGCCAAGCCCGGCATCAAGATCATGCACATCCCGGACTTCGACTACAACACGAACTGCGACACCTTCGTGCTGTGTCTGCAGCAGGTGAAGTCCTGGTCCGACAAGCACCCGGACCACGTGCCGATCACGATCAACCTCGAGCTCAAGCAGTCCGACCCGAACGTGGTCGCGGCCGGTGGTGTGCAGTCGCCGCCGTGGGACGCTGCTGCCCTCGACGGTGTCGACCGCGAGATCCGGTCGGTCTTCCCGGAGAAGAAGCTGCTCACCGCGGACGACGTACGCAAGCCAGGTCTCACGCTGGAGCAGTCGGTGCTGACCAAGGGCTGGCCGAAGCTCGACGCGGTCCGTGGCCAGGTGCTGTTCTACTTCGACAACGGCGGCCCCGGCGCGATTCGTGACCTGTACCTGGCGGGTAAGCCGAACCTGGAGGGCCGGGCGGTCTTCACCCGCGGTCCCGAGGGCCAGCCGGATGCCGCGATCACCCAGGTGAACGACCCGCGCGGCGCCAACCAGGCCGAGATCCAGCGGCTGGTGTCGAAGGGCTACCTGATCCGCACCCGATCGGACGAGCCGCTGGCCACGATCCGGGACAACGACACCAGTCGGGTCGGTATCGCGCTGGCCAGTGGCGCGCAGGTGGTCACCACCGACTTCCCGGTCGTCGGGATGGCCGCCCGCTACGACAGTGACTTCGTCGCTGATCTCCCGGGGGACGATCCCGTACGATGCAACCCTGTGACAGCACCAAACTGGTGCCATGGAGATGTCGAGGGAAGGTGACCTGAGCATGTCGGAGCACGTGGTCGATGTCAGTTGGAGCCGGGGTGGGCACGAGTTCACCTACGACAGCTACGACCGCGACCACGAGTGGCGCTTCGACGGCGGCATCACCGTGCCCGGGTCGGCCAACCCGCAGTACCTGGGCAACCCGGGCCCGGTCGATCCCGAGGAGGCGTTCGTGGCGGCGCTGTCGTCCTGCCACATGCTGACGTTCCTGGCGATCGCGGCCCGCAAGCGGCTGGTCGTCGACGCGTACGACGACCACGCGGTCGGCGTGATGGCGAAGAACGAGGCCGGCCGGCTGGCGATCACCCAGGTGACGCTGAACCCGAAGATCGTCTGGGGCGGTCCGGAGCCGGACGCGGAAGCGCTCGAGCGGATCCACCACCGGGCCCACCTGGAGTGCTTCATCGCCAACTCGGTCACCACCGAGGTGGTGGTGGCCGGAATCGGCTGAGACAGACAAAACCACCCGCCGGCCTGGCCTGAGCCTCGCGCAAGCGGCGTCAGGACAGCCGGCGGGTGGTTGGGGTGCACCTCTGTGGTGGTGCACCCGGACGGATCCGGCGGCGCCTCGCACGGGGCGCCTCTGCGTTGGTGCGTTCTCCGCGCGGTCTACCTCGGTGGGGAAGACCGTGCGGGCGGCGCCGCCTGGATCCGTTCGTCCGGTTCGCGCCAGTTACTGCTCGGCGGCGGCGTCGCTCCGGTCGTCGGTGGTCTGGGTCGTGTCGACGGCCAGCAGGTCCTCGAGCCGGCGGACCTGCTCGTTGGCCATCGAGGTCATCAGTCGGTGGATCGTCATGCCAGTGAGACGCACCCGGTCGGCGGGTATGACGGCGATCCGCCCGGATTTCTTCGTGTGACCTACTTCTCATCCAGCCCGTCGAGGCGGAGCGGGATCAGTCGCCGGGCCTCGTCGTACGACGTACCGGTCAGCTCGAGCAGGTCGACGACGGTCGATCGGATCTGCCCGAGCACCACGACGGCCGACAGGCCGGTGGGCAGCGGCATCTGCGCCGTACGGCGGCCGAGCTCGCCCAGCACGCGGTGTGCGGCGACGTCGGCGGCGGGCTCGAACAGCGACTCGGCGATCAGCCGGGTGCCGTCGGCGAGGCGTTCGAGCAGCATCGGGTACTCGGCCGGCATCGCCTCGTCACGCCACACCGCGACGGCGCAGCGACGGACCAGGACGCGGATGTTCCGGATCGCCCGGTCCAGCGGTACGACGAGGTCGGCGACCTCCTGGACCCGGCCGCGGTGCCGGCGGACGAACGGCGACAGCCTGACCACGGCGACGCCCTCGTCGGCCGCGCTGCGGAGGTCGTCCAGTTGAGACTCGCTGGCGCGGGCCCGGCGGAGCGCGTCGGTGACCGCCTCCTCGTCCCGGGCGCGGAGGCCGTCGGCGGTCTCGATCAGGATCTCGGCCAACTCGTTCAGGACCCCGGAGGCTTGTTGCCGGGGACGCCTGATCGCGGTGGCCGGCGCGATGGTGGCGGCGGCCAGCGCGACCAGGCCGCCGAGTACCGCGTCGAGCCAGCGGCTGAAGCCGGCGCCCGGGTTCGGCAGGAGGGTGGTGACGATCGCGGCCTGGACCCCGGCCTGTGTGGTCATCAGGGTCCCGGCGCCGAGCAGGACCGCGACACTCATCGCGAGCGCGATCACGAACACGATCTGCGGGATCCCGGTGCCGAAGACGCGGACGAACAGGTCCCCGACCGCGACCCCGACCGCCACGCCGACCATCACCTCGGCGACCCGGCGCAGCCGCTGACCGAAGCTGAACCCGAGGCAGACCATCGCCGCGACCGGCGCGAAGAACGGTTGTCTGTGGCCGAGGACGTACCGGGCGAGGGCCCAGGCCACGCCGGCGGCGATCGCACACTGGGCGATGAAGAAGACCCGGCTGCGCCACCGGTCCACCCGGGTCCGGACCGACGCACGCGAGCGGCGGACGGCCTGCGGCGCGATATCGTCGCGCAGCTCCCGCAACTGGTCCAACGTCAGCCTGACCGGATCCACGGACCCCATTGTCCAGGCAACTGCCCGCCAGCTTGCTTCCCCCGCCCTGGGAGGTCAGGGTTGGGTCATGACCGAGAACAACCGTGAGGACTACGGCAGCTACAGCGTCGACGACGAGGACCAGCTGCAACCCACGGACACCCTGAACGACCGTGGCGTGGACGACCTGCTCGACGAGGGCTACTCGCCGCCGGAGAAGTGGTCCGCCGGTGAAGGATTCGGTACGACGCCCGACGAGGCGCTGCAGGGGGAGACCCTGGACCAGCGGATCGCCCAGGAGGAACCGGACTCCGACCCGTACGCCGAGGACGGCGAGGACGTCGGCGGACCCGAGGTCGGCGTGGTCCGGTCCGGCCGCCTGGTCGCGCCGGACGAGGGCGCGCACAGTGACGACGACGATGAACTGGTCGCCGAGGACGTCGGCTACGACGGCGCCGCCGCCTCCGCCGAGGAGGCCGCCGTCCACGTCGTCGACGACGAGGAGAACTTCGAACTCGACGACGAAGACGAGGAGGACCTCCCCTCCTACCAGAACGTCGACCTGGGCGACGTCACCGACCCCGAAGACTGACCACCCCCGCCTCCCACCGCCGCCTCTCCGCCGCCCGTCTCGCCGGTCCGCGGTGGTCGCTTCCCCGAACTGCTTCGGGGAGGCGGGTTGCCCGGTTCGGGAGGTGGATCCTCCCCAAACCGCCTGAGGGGGCTTGGCGAGCGTGCTGGTCAGCGGGGGGTGACTTGGATCTCGGCTCCTCGGCTGGGGACGAGGGTGACGTTTTTGGGTTGGGCTGGTTCTGGTTTGGGGTGGGGGGCGGTGAAGTTGTAGGTGGCGAGGGCGGCGCGGAGGATCTCGGTGCCTTCCATCAGGGAGAAGCCGGCTCCGATGCACCGCCGCGCCCCACCGCCGAACGGCATCCAGGTCCCCGGCGCCGGCGGGTCGTCGTCCAGGAACCGCTGTGGCCGGAACTCCTGCGGCATCGGGAAATGCTCACCGTCGCGATGCACCAGCCCGACGGCGGCCATGATCGTCGTACCCCGGGGCAGCCGGTAGTCGGCGATGTCCGCGGTCTCGGTCAGCCGCCGGCCGACCTGGTACACGACCGGATGCAGCCGCATCGCCTCCTTGAGAATCGACTCCAACTCATCGTCCGCACCCGAGTCCGCCGCCCGCTGACCGAACTCCAGGTCCTCGCGGCTGCGGGCCAGTTCGTGGAACGTCCAGGCCAGCGCCGTCGCGGTCGTCTCGTGCCCGGCCAGCAGCAACGTGACCAACTGGTCCCGCAGCTCCACGTCCGACCAGGTGCCGGCGGCAAGCAACCGGGACAGTACGTCGTTGCGTCCGGCAAGGTTCCCGCGGCGCTCGGCGATCTCCTCGTACAGGATGTCGTCCACCTGCTGCTGCACGGTCAGGTAGGTCCGCCACGGCCGCACCCGGAGCAGAGCCGGGTAGAACCCACCGAGCATGATCACCGGCGAGACCGAGACGATCTTGTCCAGCAGCGGCCGGAGCTGGTTCAGGCGGTCGCGGTCGGTCACGCCGAAGATGACCTGGAGGATGATCTCGAGCGTCAGGTTCCGCATCCGCTGATGCACCTTGAACGGCCTGCCGGTCGGCCAGGTCGCGACGTCGGCGCGGGCCAGTTCGTGCACCATCCCGGCGTACCCGCGCAGGGCCTGACCGGAGAACGCCGGCATCAGTTGCCGCCGCATCCGCACGTGGTCCTCGTCGTCCAGCAGGAGCAGCGAGTGCGCGCCCATGATCGGCTTGAGCACCGTGTTGCCCTCGCCCGCGTGCATCACCGACGGCGGACTGCCGAACACCTCGCGAATGTGGTCGGGCCGGCTCAGGACGACGCACACCCGGCTGGACGGGACCAGGCGGATCGTGAACACGTCGCCGTACTTCGCCCGCATCCGGGGGAAGAACGTCCGGCGGTGACTGGCGAACAACACGGTCTGCGCCAACGTCGGCAACCGTGGACCCGGCGGGAGCGTGCGCGCCGTCTGCCGGTCGAGCGTCCGGCCACCGAGCAAGGGTGTCGAAGCCATACCTTCACGCTACGTCAGCCGGGTGAACGACGGGCGTCGTACGAACCAGGGCCCGCGCCCCGGCAAACCAGTAGACACCGCTTTCCCCGGTCTCTACCGTGACATCCGGTAGCCGCACGTCGGAAGGACCTGAGCGGAGATGCCCGCACCCCGTCGAGATAACGGACGTCAGTTGACTTAGCGTCCGTCGGAGCCACCAGGGCCGCAGCCTTGGGGAATCGCGCACCCGGGAGGAGCCGAGAGGCCCCCCGGTCGATCCAGTTCGACGGTGTCACGGCAGCTCCTGCGCTCAGCGCAGTGACGCTGCCCGGTCCTGTGTTCAGCCGACTCTGGAAGCGGTGCTCCCTTCATGAATTCTTCTTCTGACGTCCCGTCGACGCAGCCGCGGGTGATCGCGGCGCGGGATCTCACCAAGACCTATACGTTCCATCAGCAGCGCGCCGGGCTCGGCGGCGCACTGACCAGCCTGGTCCGGCGCAAGTACGAGACCCGGCTCGCGGTCGACCGGATCAGCTTCGGCATCGACCGTGGCGAGGTGGTCGGGCTGCTCGGCCCGAACGGTGCCGGCAAGACCACCACGCTGAAGATGCTCTCCGGCCTGCTCTACACGACCTCCGGCGACCTCGAGGTGCTCGGCTCCACCCCGTCGGACCGCAAGCACGACTACCTGCGCCGGATCGCGCTCGTGATGGGCCAGAAGTCCATGCTCTGGTGGGACATCCCGGCGATGGAAAGCCTCCTGCTGCACAAGGACATGTACGGCCTGGACCAGGACGAGTTCGAGCACAACGTGGCCGAACTCGCGGAGCTCCTGGACGTGCAGGACCTGCTGAACATCCAGGTCCGCAAGGTCTCCCTCGGCGAGCGGATGAAGCTCGAGCTGATGGCGGCGCTGCTGCACGGCCCGGAGATCCTGTTCCTCGACGAGCCGACGATCGGCCTCGACGTCGTCGCGAAGGCGCGGGTCCGGTCCTTCCTCGCCGAGGTCAACAAGCTGCGCGGTACGACGATCCTCGTCACCAGTCACGACATGGACGACATCGAGGCGCTGTGTTCGCGGGTGATGATCATCGACCACGGCCGCCTGCAGTACGACGGCGGCCTGGACGAACTCGTCCGGACCACGCGGCCACGCAAACTCGTCCAGGCGACGTACGCGACCACCGTCGACGGCCACCGGCTGACCTCGCTCGACGGGGTCGGCGCGGTCGAGAGCTCCGGGCAACTGGTGAAGCTCGAGGTCGATCGCGAGCGGACCGGCGAGGTCCTCGAGCAGCTGACCCGCCTCGGTCCGCTGGTCGACCTCGACGTCGCGGACGCCGATGTCGAGGACATCATGCGCGACCTCTTCGTCCGCCGCAGTACGTCGGGGGACGCGTCATGAACGCCTTCGTCCGCAACGCCCGGGTGCTGCGCCGGATGACCGTGGCCGAGATCGTCCAGCAGTCCGTCTACCGCGGCGCCTGGGTCATCTTCATGGCGGCCAACATCTGCGTTCCGGTCATCTCGCTGCTGATCTGGCGGACGGCGATCGCGAACGGGGCCGGGCTCCCGATCGACGAGCAGTACATCACGACGTACTTCGTGCTGCTCAGTTTCGTCACGATGGCGACCTCGTCGTGGATGACCGGGTTCCTCGCGGACGACATCCGGCTCGGGAAACTGTCCCGCTGGATGGTTCGTCCGGCGTCGCTGCTGCTGGGCTTCGTGAGCAACAACCTGTCGGAGAAGTTCCTGAAGGCGTTCGCGCTGGTGCCGATGATCGGTGGGTTGTGGTGGATCTTCCGCGACTCGATGAAGATCCCGGCCGGACCTGGTCGATGGGTGGTGTTCGCGGTCAGCCTCGTACTGGCGGCGGTCCTGGTGTTCACCATCGACATCCTGATCGCGTCGCTGGCGTTCTGGATGGACGACGTCGCGGCGCTGGCGCAGGCCCGGTTGATCATCGCGAGTGTGTTGTCGGGCTCCGTCGTACCGCTGGCGCTGATGCCGGACTGGTCCCGGACGTTCGTCGACTACCAGCCGTTCCGGTACACGGTGTCGTTCCCGGTCGAGATCGTCGCGGGTGGTCTGGGCCAATCGGAGCTGCTGGCCGGCCTGGGGGTGCAGCTGGCCTATGTGGTGGGCTTCGGCGTGCTCGCGCGGCTGGTGTGGTCGGCCGGGATCCGGGCGTACTCGGCGGTGGGCGCATGAGCGAGCTGCGGACGTACGCCGGCGACCGGGCGCCGCTGGATCGCAATCGGCTGCACAGGCACTGGCGCCACCTGCGACTGTGGCGTCGGTTCCTCGCGCAGGCCGTCGTTCGGGAGACGCACTACCGGGCGCATTTCGTCACCACCCTGCTGGTCGGACTGGTCCAGTTCGGGCTCGGGATCGTGCCGGTCCTGCTGCTGTTCGGGTTCACCGGCCAGCTGCACGGCTGGTCGCGGGCCGAGGTGATCACGCTGGCCGGGATGTACCAGATCGTCACCGGGCTGATGGCTGCGTTCATCGCACCCAACCTGAACCGGATGACGTCGTACCTGACCGAGGGTGAGCTCGACGTGGTGTTGCTGCGGCCGGTGTCGAGCCAGTTCTACCTGACACTGCGGTGGATCAACGTGGCCGAGCTGAGCAACGTCGTCAGTGGGCTCGCGGTGGTGGTGATCGGCCTGGTGCAGTCGGGGGCGACGCCCGACCCGTTGGAGGTCGTTCAGGCTCTGGCGCTGGCTGGGTGCGGCCTGGTGCTGCTCACGGCGGTCTGGTCGGCGATGTCGTTCCTGGCCTTCTGGCTGCAGTCGGTAGGCCCGATCGGGAGCATCTACCTCAACCTGGTCGAGGCCGGGCGGTATCCGTTGGTGTTCTTCCCGGTGCCGGTGCGTGGATTCCTGACCTTCGTGTTCCCGGTCGCGTTCGCCTCGACGTTCCCGGTCCAGGCGCTGGGTGGGGACCTCGGGTGGTGGCCGGTCGGCGGCGGTGTCGGGCTCGCCGTGGTGGCCTTGACGCTCGTCCGGCTGCTGTGGCGGCGCGGTCTGCGGTCGTACGCCAGCGCCAGTTCCTGACCACAAGCGCCCGGCGCCGCTGTTGCGGCGCCGGGCGCGGGGTGGGGGGTCAGGAGCGGGTGAAGCGGAGGGTGAGGATCTGGAACGGGCGGAGTTCGAAGGTGACTCCGTTGTCCTGCAGGTTCCGGTCGGCCAGGTGGCGTTCGAGCAGGTCGACCTCGGTCACCGACGCCGCGCCGAACGACGGCGTGACGGTGGCGCGGGAGCGGCCGCCGGAGGACTCGTAGAGGCGGACGACGACGTCGCCGGAGCGGTCGTCGGCCAGCTTGAGCGCCTCGACGATCACGTTGCCGTTGTCAACGGCAACGATCGGCTCGGCGCCGTCGGCACCGGTGACGACCCGCTCGGGCAGGTTGATCCGGTAGCCCTCCTCGATCGCCTCCGGGATCCCGGCACCGACCACCAGCGCGTGGTTGACGGTGTGTACGCCCTGGTCGGTCTGCGGGTCGGGGAACCGCGGTGCGCGGATCAGCGACGTCCGGATCGTGGTGGTCGTGCCACCGTCCTCGCGTGCGGTCCGGTTGATGTCGTGGCCGTACGTCGAGTCGTTGACGACGGCAACGCCGTACCCCGGCTCGCCGACGTGCACCCAGCGGTGCGCCGCGATCTCGAACTTCGCCGCGTCCCACGAGGTGTTCTGGTGGGTCGGCCGGAAGATGTGCCCGAACTGCGTCTCGGACGCCGACCGGTCGGCGTGCACGTCGACCGGGTACGCCGCCTTGAGGAACTTCTCCGCCTCGTGCCAGTCCATCGTGGTCTCGATGTCGACCCGCTTCGTGCCGGGCCGCAGCCGCAGCGTCTGGGTGACCGTCGAGCGGCCGAACGAGCGCTTCACGACGACCGTCGCGACGCCGGAGTCGGTGCTGAAGTCGACACTGTCCACCTCGGTCACGTCGCGGACGTTGTTCTTGTAGAACGAGTCCACGTCCCAGGCGTCCCAGTTGTTCGGGGTGTCCACGTGCAGCTGCAGAAGGTTGCCCACGGCACCCGGCGCGATCACCTCGCGGCCGGCCTCGACGTCGTACAGCGAGGTGATCAGACCGCGGTCGTCGATCGTGACCCGGATCAGCCCGTTGTCCAGTACGCCGTCCTGCACCGACACGGCCTGGCCTTCGCCGGCCGCGACACCAGCGCCGAGCCCGGCGATGCCGTTGCGCCCGTGCGGAGCGGCGTTGAAGACGATCTGGGAGTCGCCCGAACCGGCCAACGCCTGCTGGGCCTTCGCGATGATCGCATCGAGCTCCGACGCCAACCGAGCGTACGTCTCCTCGGCCTCGCGGTGCACCCAGGAGATCGAGCTGCCGGGCAGGATGTCGTGGAACTGGTTCAGCAGCACGGCCTTCCAGATCCGGTCCAGGTCCTCGTACGGGTACGCGTCCAGCTTGCCCGCGACCACGGCCGCGGCGGACCACAGCTCGGCCTCGCGGAGCAGGTGCTCGCTGCGCCGGTTGCCCTGCTTGGTCTTGGCCTGCGAGGTGTACGTCGCCCGGTGGATCTCCAGGTAGAGCTCACCGGACCAGACCGGCGCGTGGTCGTGGTACTCCTCCTCGGCGGCGGTGAAGAACTCGGTCGGGGACTCGATCGTCACCCGCGGCGAGGACTCCAGGTTCGCCACCCGGCGCGCGGTCGCGACGAACTCACGGGTTGGGCCGCCACCGCCGTCGCCGTACCCGAACGGGACGAGCGAACGCGTCGCCGCGCCGTTCTCGGCGAAGTTGCGCTGGGCGTGCGCGAGCTCCCGGCCGGACAGGTCGGAGTTGTAGGTGTCGATCGGCGGGAAGTGGGTGAACACCCGGGTGCCGTCGAGGCCCTCCCACCAGAAGGTGTGGTGCGGGAACCGGTTCTCCTTGTTCCAGGAGATCTTCTGGGTCAGGAACCACTTCGACCCGGACAGCTTCACCAGCTGCGGCAGGGCCGCGGTGTAGCCGAACGAGTCCGGCAGCCAGACCTCCTGGGTGTCGATCCCGTACTCGTCCAGGAAGAACTTCTTGCCGTGCACGAACTGCCGGGCCAGCGCCTCGCTGCCGGGCAGATTGGTGTCGGACTCGACCCACATACCGCCGACCGGAACGATGGTGCCGTCGGCAACTGCCTTCTTCAGCCGCTCCCACACCTCCGGGTAGTTCTCCTTCACCCACGCGTGCTGCTGGGCCTGCGAGAACGCGAAGACGAGCTCCGGGTACTCCTGCGCCAGCGTGGCGACGTTGGACACCGTCCGCGCGACCTTGCGGCGGGTCTCCCGCAGCGGCCACAGCCAGGCGGAGTCGATGTGCGCATGGCCGACCGCGGACAGCTGGTGCGCGCTCGCGTGGGCCGGCCGGCTCAGTACGTCGGTCAGCTGCGCGCGAGCGTCCGCGGCGGTGGCAGCGACGTTCTCGTAGTCCAAGGCGTCCATCGCGCGGCTCAGCGCCCGCAGGATCTCCCGGCGGCGCGGCTCCTGCACGGACAGCTGCTGCTGCAGGCCGTCCAGCGCCTCCAGGTCGAGGATCAGGTCCCAGACCTCGGCGTTGAAGACGGCGACGTCGGCACAGGCCAGCCGGTAGATCGGCGTACCGCCCGGCTCGGGCTTGCCGCCGACGTCGGTCGGTGCGAACGCGTTCGACCCGAGGACCTCGGGGTTCGCGGCCGCCTCGACGTAGAACTCGATCCGGTCGCCCGCGTGCGCCGGCGTACCGTCGGGGCCGAGGATCGACAGCGGGGCGTAGGTCTGCCGCGGGTGCAGGCCCTTCAGCGGTACGCCGGACGTGGTGTGGACCAGGCCCTCCGCGGAGAACCCGGGGCCGCCGCTGAAGCCGAGGTCGATGACGGCCTCGATCTCGCTGCCGGCCCACTCGGCCGGGACCTGGCCGCTGAACTTGAACCACGCGGTGCCCCAGGCCGCACCCCATGGCAGACCGATCGCGGCCGGCTCGTAGGTCTGGGTGAGTGCCTCGGCGGGGGACACCGGCTCACCGGGGGCGTGCCACACCTCGATGTCCAGCGGGACGGAGGCGCCGTAGATCGCGGGGCGGATCCGCTCCCGCAGGGCGCGCTGGAGCCGCTCCTCGATGAGTTGACGGTCGTCGTGCACGAAATCATCCTCCGGCCAGGTCTGAATGGGCTGCTCACGCGATCCGCGCGACCGCTGCCTGACAACGCTGTCACACCCACCCCGTACCCGTCCAGACGCAGTTCATCGCAGTACCTGCGGGTAGCGGTTCGGTTGCGGGCAGGGTACGTAACTACCCGGAGAGCCGGATGTTGTCTAGGTTGTCCTGCATGGATCGCCCCCGCCTGTTCACCCCTGACAGGAACAGCCTCCTCAGACCCGACGGAATGACCCGGCGTAGCCTGCTCGGTCTAGGGGCCGCGGCGGTCGCCGCGATGGCAGTGCCCGGATGTTCCCGCGGCCGCTCCGACGAGCCGGCACCGGACGGGCCGGGCATCTTCGCGACCGGCAACAAGGGCGGCGTCTACAACCAGTTCGGGATCGACCTGTCCAAGTTGATCAGCGAGGTCACCGGCGTCACGCTGCAGCCACTGGTCACCGGCGGCTCGGTCGACAACCTGATCAAGGTGTCCAGCCAGAAGGCCGACATCGGTTTCTGTACGTCGGACACCGCGCTGGCGGCGTACGAGGCGACCGGGGTGTTCGCCTCCGGGAAGCTGAAGTTCAGCGCGCTGGCCCGGGCCTACGACAACTACGTGCACGTGGTCGTGCCGATGGCGTTCAAGGGCCAGGAGCTGACGGCCCTCGAGGGCAAGGTGGTCAGTGTCGGCCAGCAGACGTCCGGCACCAGGATCGTCGCCGACCTGATCCTCAACACCGCCGGTGTGAAGGTGACGAAGCGGTTCCTCAGCCTGGAGGACTCGGTCAAGGCGCTGGAGGCCAAGGCCAACAACCCCAAGGCGAGGGGCGGCATCGACGCGCTGATCTGGAGCGGCGGCGTGCCGACCGAGCCGATCGGCAAGCTGCAGAACTCGATCGGCTTCCGCCTGCTCGACATCGGCAACGTCGCCCAGACGATCGCGCTCAAGGAGTTCGGCGGCTACGTGGTGTCCGCGATCCCGCCGTCGGCGTACAAGCTGGCCAGCTCGGTGCCGACGCTGGCGATCCCGAACTACATCGTGGCCAAGCCGAACCTGTCGGACTCGTGGGCCTGGTGGACGGTGAACACCTTGTTCCGCCGCCAGAACGATCTGATGGCGGCACATCCGGAGGCCGGCGCACTCGATCCGCGCTCGGCGATCGCGACGATGCCGATCCCGCTGCACCCGGCCGCCGAGCGCTGGTACCGCGAGAACCACATCTGAGCAGGGCGTACGCCGTACGTCCGGCGTAGAGGTCGCGCGGACAGGTGGCGCCTGCTGCGCGCCCTCTCAGGCGTCGTAGTCGTCGATCAGCGGGACGCGGACCTCGATCACCAGACCGCCGCCGATCGGCGGACGGGCGACGACGCGGCCGCCGACCCGGGCCGCTTCGGAGCGGACGATCGCCAGCCCCAGGCCGGTGCCCGGCATCTCCCGGTGGTGCGCACTGCGCCAGAACCGCTCGCCGACCTTCTTCAGGTCCCGCGAACCGAGGCCGAGCCCGTGGTCGCGGACCGACAGCACCACTTCGGTGCCGTCCCGCGTCACCGACACCTCGACCGGCGGAGCGCCGTACTTGGAGGCGTTGTCGAGCAGTACGTCGAGGATGTCGTCGACCTCGAGCTCCGGGCCCACACCGCCCGGCACCATCTCGCCGATGATCAGTTCCATGTCGTCGGCGGCGTACACGGCCTTCCAGCCGACCAGCCGCTCCTTCACCGACTGGGCCAGGTCCAGCGGCTCTTCGTTGCCCTCGGCATCGGCTCCGGGGCGGTCCGAGCCGGCCAGCCGGGACAGCCGCTGGACGATCCGGCCGAGCCGGTCGATGTCGCTGAGCGCGAACCGCGCGGTCGGCGACAGCCGGGACAGGCCCTCGATGTGGATCCGCGCCGAGGTCAGCGGCGTCCGGAGCTGGTGCGAGGCGTCGGCGACGAACTCCCGCTCACGCTGGCGGGCCTGGTGCAGGCTGAGCGCCATCGAGTTGAAGCTGTCGCCGAGGCGGCGCAGCTCGGGTGCGCGTCCGTCGGTGGACACCCGGGTGTCCAGTGCGCCGCGGGTGATCTGGTGGGTCGCGTTGTCCAGGTCGCCCAGCGGCCGCAGCACCCAGCGGGTGATAGGCCGGACGATGCCGATGATGATCGCGCCGATGCTGATCAGCAGTCCGCCGAGGAGCAGCAGCAGACCGCGCTGCACCTGGTCGCGGGCCTCCCCGGTCGGGACCCGCAGGACGGCTGCGCCGAGCACGCTGCCGTTGTTGACGACCGGACGGGCCACCACCATCTCGCCGGACCGCCACGGCCACAGGGCCGGCGGCTCGGGTGGCAGGCGGCCGGCCAGGGTGCTGTGCAGGGCGGCCTCGAGGTCAGGCTCGTCCACGTCGACGCCGGACACCGAGGTCGCCACGACGCGTGAGTCCACGTCGACGACGAACACCGGGGTGTTGTAGAGCTCCTGGTAGCGGACCGCCATCTCGCGCAGGTTGGCGATGTCCCCGGACTGCAGCGGCGCCTCGGCCATCGCGGCGAACCAGTCCGCGTCGTTGCTGCGGGACAGGAAGAGGGTGCGCGACGTACTCGTGGCGATGTAGTTGGCCAGCGGTACGACGGCGACGATCGCCAGTGCGACGACCATCGGAACGAGGGACTGCAGCAGTCGACGGCGCAACGGTCAGTCCGAACCCAGGCGGTAGCCGACGCCGCGGATGGTCTGCACGAGCTCGGGCCGGCCGAGCTTGGCGCGCAGGCTCGCCACGTGCACGTCCATCGTGCGCGACGAGGCTTCGAAGACGGACTGCCACGCGTACAGGGCGACCTGTTCGCGCGGCACCACCCGGCCGTGGTGGGCGGCCAGCACAGCTAGCACGTCGAACTCCTTGCGGGTCAGGCTGATCGGCTTGTCCGCGACCTGCACCGTCCGGGCCTCGATGTCCACGGTCAGGTCGCCGACGGTCACCCGGGGGCGGGGCTGCAAAAGGCCGGTACGACGAAGTACAGCATCGATGCGGGCCAGCAGCTCGGATATCGCGAACGGTTTGACCACGTAGTCGTCCGCGCCGCTGCGCAACCCGCGAACCCGGTCGGCCGCCTCACCGCGCGCGGTGACCGCGATCACCGGTACGTCGGACACCGTCCGGATCTGCCGGCACACGTTGATGCCGTCCCCGTCGGGCAACCCGAGGTCCAGCAGGACCAGGTCGCCGGGGTCCGCCGCGAGGGCGTCCGCGGCCGTCCGGACGTGCGTCACCATCAGGCCGTAGCGCCGCAACGCGGGTATCAGGGCATTGGCGATATCGAGATCGTCCTCGACCAGCAGAATCCGTACCGCGCCACTCATGCGGTGATCGTAGGCCAGGAGACGCTCATATGTGTCAGATCTTGGTAAAGACGTAATCACGCGACTGCATGCTGTGTTCGGCAACATTAGCCTTCCGAACACAGGAGGGAACCGGTAGATGACTGTCGGTATCGGTACGGGTGCCGGCTTGACCGCGCCCTCCGAGGAAGAACTCGCCGAGTACGAGCAGGAACGCCCGGCTCGGCGGCTCAGACCTGCCCTCGACCTGGTGATTTCGGTCTGGTGCGCGATCGTCAGCGTCGGCGTGCTCTGGCAGGTGTTCTTCCCCTTACCACAGGGGACGCAGTTTTACCTGGTGATCTTTCTCGCAGCCGTTCTGCCGATCACGCTGCTCTGCTACCGGGGCTGGAAGGTCCCGGCGTTCCTCAACCCGTTCAAGAACCGGGCCACCGACGACCCCGGGATCACCGACTGGATCCTGGCCGTGGTCGCGCTGGTGGTCTGCGTCTACCCGCTCATCGACTTCGACGGTTATCTGGAACGGCGTCAGGCTCCGACGACTCTAGACATCCTGGCCGGCACCGTACTGCTCATCTTGTTGCTCGAGGCCTGCCGTCGTACCACCGGCTGGGTGCTGCCGGTGTTCAGCCTGGTCTTCATCGCCTATGCGTACTACGGCGGCTACCTGCCGTACACGTGGTCGCTGGCGCACCAGGGCTTCAACTTCGACGCGATCATCGCGCAGTTCACGATGGGCACGGCCGGGTTCTACGGCACACCGTTGGGCGTCGCGGCCAGCTACATCGTGCTGTTCACCATCTACGGCGCGGTGCTCGACTACTCCGGAGCCGGCAAGTTCTTCATCGACTTGTCCTTCGCCGCCTTCAAGCGGAGCCGGACCGCGCCTGGCCGCACGGTCACCTTGGCCGGCTTCCTGCTGGGCAGCGTGTCCGGCTCCGGTACCGCGACCGCGGTGTCGCTCGGCACGGTGTCCTGGCCGATCCTGCGCCGGGCCGGCTACCCGCCCGAACCGGCAGGTGGAATGCTCGCCGCCGCCGGCATCGGCGCGATCCTGTCGCCGCCGACCCTGGGCGCGGCCGCGTTCATCATCGCCGAGTTCCTGCGGGTCTCCTACCTGACCGTGCTCGGGTACGCCGTCATCCCCACGATCCTGTACTACCTGGGCATCCTGCTCGCGATCGAGATCGACGCCCGCCGGCACGGCACCACGTCGGCCGAGATCTCGCAGCAGTCGGCGCTGCGGCTGCTGCTGCGGTTCGGGTACCACTTCCTCTCGCTGTTCGTGATCATCGGCTTCATGGCGGTCGACGTACCGCCGTTCAAGGCCGTGGTCTACGCCGTGATCATCCAGTTCGGGTTGTCGTTCCTGGACCGCGAGCACCGGCTGACGGCCGGGCGGCTGTTCAAAGCGCTTGCCCAGGGCACCCGTTCGGTACTGCCGGTGGCGGCGACCTGTGCGACCGCCGGCATCATCGTCGCGGTCACCACGCAGACCGGACTCGGGCTGAACCTGGCCGAGATCATCGTCAGCGCGGCGCACGGCCTCACGGAGAACCACACCGTCGTACTGTCCCTCACCGTGCTGCTGTCGGCGATCGCTGTGCTCATCCTCGGCCTGGCGGTGCCGGTGACGGCGTCGTTCATCATCGCCGCGGTGATCATCGCGCCGGCGTTGACGCAGCTCGGGGTGACGCAGCCCGAGGCGTACATGTTCATCTTCTACTACGCCGTACTGTCCGAGGTGTCGCCGCCGACCGCGCTGGCCGCGGTCGCGACGTCCGCCATCACCGGCGGCAAGGTGATCCCGACGATGTGGCAGGCGTGGAAGTACACGCTGCCGGCCTTCCTGGTGCCGTTCGCGTTCGTGCTGACCGACAACGGCGCACACCTGCTCGGTCAGGGATCGTTCGTCGGCATGCTGTGGACGCTGGCCGTGTCGATGCTCGCCGTCGCCGCGCTCGCGGTGGTGACCGGTGGCTGGATCGTGGTGGCCACGAGTTGGGCGGAGCGGTTGCTGTGCGTTCCGGCGGCCGTGCTCCTGCTGTACCTCGCGCCCGTAACCATCACGGCCGGAATCGGTTTGCTACTTGTTGCCGTCGTCATCAATCTGGTCCGGCGGCAACGCCAGGCCGCCGCCCCGAAGGAAGGACCCGTCCCCTCATGAGACTCCGTCGACTGCCCACCGCCGCGGTGGCGTTCGCTGCTGTCTTCTCGCTGGTTGCCTGTGGCGGGCAGCGTGAACCGACCGGCTCCGGTACGGCGGCCGGAGGCCGGCTGACGATCGCCACCGGCAACACGACCGGCGTGTACTACCAGTTGGGTGGCGCGCTGGCCTCGGTGATCTCGCAGAAGATGTCCGGGTACCGGGCGACCGCCAGTGAGACCGGCGCTTCGGTGCAGAACGTGCAGGGCCTGGCGGCCGGCAACTACGACGTCGCGTTCTCGCTCGGCGACACCGCGGCCGACGCGGTGAAGGGCGAGAACAGCTTCAAGTCCAAGCAGGACGTGGTCGCCCTGACCCGGCTCTACAACAACTACACGCAGGTCGCGGTCCGTACGTCGGCCGGGATCAACTCGATCGCGGACCTGAAGGGCAAGCGGGTCTCCACCGGTTCGCCGAACTCCGGCACCGAGGTGATCGCCCGCCGGCTGCTCGAGGCCGCCGGCCTGGACCCGGCCAAGGACGTCACCGCGCAGCGGCTCGGCCTGCCGGAGTCGGTGGACGCGATGAAGTCCGGCACGATCGACGCACTGGTCTGGTCCGGTGGCCTGCCGACCGGCGGTATCACCGACCTGACCACGAGCATGGGCAAGGGCGTGAAGCTGATCCCGATCGTCGACCTGCTGCCGAAGATGCAGGACAAGTACGGTCCGGTCTACAGTCAGGCGCCGATCCCGGCGGCGACGTACAAGCAGCCGGCCGACGTGGCGACGATCATCGTGCCGAACGTGCTGCTGGTCCGCACAGACATGAAGGACGAGCTGGCCGAGCAGTTGACCAAGGTGCTGTACGACAACAAGGACGCCCTGGTCGCGGTGAACGCGGCGGCCAAGGACATCACGCTCGACAACGCCGAGAAGACCGACCCGGTGCCGCTGCACCCCGGCGCGAAGAAGGCGATCGACGGACTGAAGTAATCCCCCTGACCGCCCTTCCCCGCACACCAGGCGCAGCGGGGGAGGGCGTTGGGACCCATCTCCACACACCAGGCGCAGTGGAGGCGGGACCCGCCGGCTCCCACAACCAGGCGCAGTGAGAGCAGGCAGACCGGGCCCGGCCCTCGGAGGCATCCGAGGACCCGGGCCCGGTCACTGGCTTCTAGTGCTGCTCTTCCCGGTCGTCCGGCATCGCGGTGCCGTAGAGGTAGTGGGACAGGGCGGAATCGCGTTTCGGATGCACGTGGTACTTGGTCGGGACGACGC
This sequence comes from Kribbella sp. NPDC050281, assembly GCF_040655855.1. Classification (NCBI taxonomy): domain Bacteria; kingdom Bacillati; phylum Actinomycetota; class Actinomycetes; order Propionibacteriales; family Kribbellaceae; genus Kribbella; species Kribbella sp. NPDC050281. The sequence continues at coordinate 170,100 of NZ_JBFAKS010000008.1, forward strand.
GTCCTTCGGCGCTGTCCCAGGCGTTGTCGGCCAATCGCCACATGCGGTGCACCACCCGGCCCGCCATGCCGGTGTGCGGCGAGTACGGATGCGCCCGCGTCGGCGCGACCTCCTCGGCTTCCAGGAGCTCCTCGGTCAGCGTGTTCACGTGCGAGGCGTCCAGCTGCTCACTGATCTGCTGGGTGTACGACGTCTCCAGCCGCTCGTGCTCGGCGAGCAGCCGGTCGACGGCCGTCCACACCTCCAGGTCGGTCAGGTTCTGCACCCGGCTGTCGCCGTACTGGCGTCCTTTCAGGAAGCGCAGTGACCGCTCCAGCTCCTTCGCGTTGCCGACGTACCTGGTGACCAGGCTGCTGCCGTCAGGGAGTCGGCGTACGTGCGGGAGGAGGACGTCTTCGGCGGCGGCCAGGTGCTGCGCGGCAATGGCGTAGAACCAGTCGGTCTGATGTCTGCGCTCGGGGTGCGCGGCGGCCGGGTGGTGAGCCTGCTCAGCCAGCTCACGGATCCGGGCATGTTCGTAGGTCAGGGCCAGTTCGAGCGTCGAAGCGGTCATGACAACCACCTCCAGGAGGGTTCTCCTCCAGCCTGTGCCCAACCACGGGCCGCCGCAACCACCCGACCCCGTTCCGTAACCTGCCTGCGGGTCCTAGCTGTCCGAGCTCTTCTTCCACAGGTTGATGCCGGCCTCGACGGCGTCGGCGTCGATGGCCTCGAGCTCCTCCGGGCTGAACTTCATATTCCGGACGGTCGCCAGGTTGTCCTCGAGCTGGGCGACGCTGGAGGCGCCGATCAGCGCGCTGGTGACGCGGTCGTCGCGCAGCGTCCAGGCAAGCGCCAGCTGGGCGACGGACTGGCCGCGCTCCTTGGCGATCTCGTTCAGCGCGCGGACGTGCTTCAGGGTGTCCTCGGTGAGCGAGTCCGGGTTCAGCGACTTGCCCTGCGCGGCGCGGGAGTCGGCCGGGACGCCGTCCAGGTAGCGGTCGGTGAGCACGCCCTGCGCCAGCGGCGAGAACGCGATCACGCCGACGCCCAGCTCACCGACGGCGTCGAGCAGGTCCTCCTCGATCCAGCGGTTCAGCATCGAGTACGACGGCTGGTGGATCAGCAGCGGCGTGCCCAGCTCCTGCAGGATCCGCGCCGCCTCCCGGGTCCGGTCCGCCGAGTACGACGAAATGCCGGCGTACAGCGCCTTGCCCGAACGCACCGCGGCGTCCAGCGCACCCATCGTCTCCTCGAGCGGAGTGTCCGGGTCGAACCGGTGCGAGTAGAAGATGTCGACGTAGTCCACGCCCATCCGGGCCAGCGACTGGTCCAGCGAGGCGAGCAGGTACTTCCGCGAGCCGCCACCCTGACCGTAAGGGCCCGGCCACATGTCGTAACCGGCCTTGGTCGACAGGATCAGCTCGTCGCGGTACGTGGCGAAGTCCCGGGCGAAGTGCGTACCGAAGTTCGTCTCGGCCGAGCCGTACGGCGGGCCGTAGTTGTTCGCCAGGTCGAAGTGCGTCACGCCGAGGTCGAACGCCCGGCGCAGGATGTCGCGCTGGGTGGTGAACGGCTTGTCGTCGCCGAAGTTGTGCCACAGCCCCAGCGAGATCGCGGGCAGCTGTAAGCCGCTGCGTCCCGTCCGGCGGTAGGCCATCTGGTCGTCGTACCGGTCCTGGGCGGCTACGTAGTCAGTCACGAGAACCCAGTCTGCCGCATGTCGTGACAAGTGCAAACCCCTTGTTTTACAGCAGAAACCCCAGCACTGAGAGCCAGAACCCCGCCTTCTTGATCAGGTCAGGTCACGCCACGGCCCGGGCGGTCCGGCGGCGAAGAACCTCAGCAGTCCGAGCACCCGGCTGCCGGGCGGCGCGGTCCAGTGCCGCTGCCCGGGCCACGGGTCGGCGGTCAGCTTCCCCAGCCCCCAGTCGAGGTGAAACCACAGCGCGGCCGCAGCCACCTCCTCCTCCCGGGCAGACCGCGTGTGGCGGACGTACCCCGGCAGGATCGCGGCGACCTGCTCGAGCGGCAGCTTGGCGAAGTCCATGCCACGCGGGGCCCGGGCGGCATCACCCCAGTCGATCAGCGCCCGCAGCTCACCGTCCGGACCGGCCAGAAGGTTGTGTGAGGCAACATCTCCGTGGATCAGCACCTTGGTCTCGTTCCGGTCGAACCGGCCGGACAACCGGGTGAACCAGTCGCTCAGCCACTGCGCCGTCCCGAGGTCGATGGTCCCGCGCTCCGCCAGCCGGTCGACCGTCTGCCACGGATCGTCCCGGTCGTCCTGCGGCAGCCCGGGGATCTCGGTCTGCTCGTGCTCGTGCAGCCGGGCCAACTGCTCCGCCAATCCCGTCGGCGGTCCATCGGTCGGCTCGACTCCGTGCACCCGCTGCATCACGACGTACGGCGCATCGACGACCGACCGGCTCTCGTCGTACTCGACGATCGCCGGCGTCAACACGCCCGCTGCCCGGGCGATCGGCACGACCGCGGCCTCCTTGCGCAGATCGCCCTCGAACCCCGGCCGCGACACCCGCAGGAACAACTCCTCGCCGAGCACGAACCCGCGATTGGCCACTCCGCCCGCGACCTCGACGATCTGCCCCGGGGCAATCCCGTGCCGTCGCCCGACCTCGGCGATCTCCGGCTCATCGTGGTGATCTCCCACACACACCTCCGTCGTGGTCTGACGTCCGTCGTCTCGATCCTTCAGCCGGTGCGCCACGGCGTCCACCGGATTTGATGTACTGCGAGCGTGCGAGTCGACCTGGATCCGGAAACCGTCGGACGGCGTGAGTTCTACGCGATGCTGAACTCGATCGTCGTACCGCGCCCGATCGCCTGGGTCTCGACCAGGTCCGCCGACGGTGTCCTCAACCTGGCGCCGCACTCGTTCTTCACCGTGGCGTGTGTGCAGCCGCCGATGGTCCAGTTCACCTCGGTCGGCCGCAAGGACAGCCTGAACAACGTCGAGGCGACCCGCGAGTTCGTGGTCAACTTCGCCGCCGAACCCCTGTTCGAGCAGGTCAACGCCACCGGCACCAACTTCCCGCCGGAGATCAACGAATTCGAAGCCGTCGGCTTGACCACCGAGCCCGCCCGCACAGTCGCTGTCCCCCGCGTCGCGGAGTCACCGGTCGCCATCGAGTGCACGCTGCATACCACCCTCGAACTGGGTGACTCCACCGTGGTGATCGGTCAGGTCCGCCACCTCGCCATCGACGAGGCCGTGATGGTCGACGACCGCCCCGACATCCACCTCCTTCGTCCGTTGGCCCGCCTCGGCAAGGACGAGTGGTCCACCCTCGGCGAGGTCCGCTCCATCACCCGCATCCGCCACTCCGACTGGCCCGGCCACTTCAAGCCCCCCACTGCCTGACAACGGTGGAGGCGCTATCGGGGTGGCGGTGTGATCGGGGTGATGGGGCGCTTGAGCGGCGTGGCCGGGACGGTCATCGGGGCCGCGATGACCGGTTGGCCCTGCGTCACGAGGATGGCATCGGTTCGGTAGTGGGCTCTCAGCTTCTTCTGGTCCGATGAGTTGCCCGACGTCGTCATCACCTCGACGCCGGAGCCATCCGGTTTCGGCCCCGCACCGTTGACCGACACGCCACGCTCGCCCCAGTAGCCGATGTCACCGATCACCCGATCCCTCAGGTCCGCCATCTCGCGCTGGCTCATCCGCGCATCGCGCAGTTCCACCGTGACGCCCTTCACCTTCTCGCGCACCCGGGCGTCGAGAGCGGGATCAGGCTTCCGGTACACGATCACGACGCGCTTGTCGTGATCGAGCACCAGGCCGGCGAACGAGGCGGCGAAGTCCTGGAGCAGCAAAGGATTCAGGACATCCGCGGCAGCCGTCACGGCAGCATCGTTGCCGTCCGGCACCGGCGACCCATACGGAATCGGCGGCGAGCCACCTGCAGCCTCATCACCGCAGCCGGCCACGACGCCGGCGCCAACGACAGCCGCAACGATCACGGCGACCGATCCCAGCCGAACTCTGCGCATCCACCTCACCTCACCCTGAGGACGCCCGGACCAGCCCCGGCGTGGCACTTAGGGCGGAGGTTCTCGAGTCGCCAGCAGCTGCGTCAGCGACTGGAGCTGCGAGGAGAGCCGGAGAGGGGTGTGGTCGGGGGAGGGAGCGGTGGCGGGATGCCAGGTCCACGGGGTGCCGGTGGTCCGGGTGACGAGGTGGACGTCGGGTGACAGCGGGCCCGGGTCGTGGCTGTGGGAGCGGGCAGTCAGGTTCAGCATCAGGCCCAGGGCGGGGATGACCGAGAGGTCATCGATGACATGGATCAGCAGGAGGTCCCGAGAGGGGAGCGCGGCCAGTACGCCGTAGGAAGGGGTCTCGGCGTGGAGGGATTCTCGGAGCACCGTGTCGAGGACCAGGGCCCGGGAGGCGGCGTACGGGGAACCGGTGACGGCAGCGATCCGCAGGTCGTCCTGGGTCAGGTACTCGACGTGGTCGGTGATGCGACGCAGGTTGGTCAGGCCGTGTCGTTCGGCTTCGGACCAGGTGAGACCGAAGTCGGTGGGGTCCAGGTACATGGTGACCACGCCGTCCTCCGTGGTCGACGGAACGGACAGCACTCCGGGCAGGAAGTCGGGGCGTCCGGAGGTCCATTCGGTGGGCAGTGCGTCGCGGGGGACGAGACGCTGGATCAGATCCCGCTGGGGATCGGTCGGTGGAAGCGGCGGGCCTTCGCGGAGCCGTTCCTGCAGTTGGACGAAGTGTTCCTCGACCAGGGCCGGCCAGCGGTCCTCGTCGTACCGGGCGATGATGCGGGCCAGGTTGCTCAGGCCGAGAACCGGGCTGGATGCGGACGGCTCGACCGGTACGAGGGCGGCGCCGCCCTCGTACGCGACGTCGAGACCGAGTCGGGCCGCGGTGGACAAGCCGAGGCTGATCAGCCGCGCGGCCTGGCCGCGGGTCAGGGGAGTCAGGACCGGATCCGGCCGGTCGGAGTGGTTGCCTTGGGCATGGTCGGTGCACGTGTCGATGGTCATCGGGACCACCTCCTCGCCCAGAGAAAGTACGAGGATCGGCACCCGTCGCAGCCGGTGATTTCGAACCTGTGGACAACCCGCCCGGGATAGTCTGCGCAGACCCGCCAGAAGGACCCACCCAGAAGGAGTCGGCATGTCCAGCACCCCGTCGTCCCGGCCGACGTCGGTGACGCGGTTGTCGTTGTCGCACATCACGGCGCAGAACGAGACCAACCTGCTGGGGACAGTGCACGGTGGCGTGATCATGACCCTGGTCGACTCGGTCGCCGGCGTGGTCGCGGCCCGGCACTCCGGCGGCGCCGCGGTCACCGCGTCGATGGACGAGATGGTGTTCCTGGTGCCGGTCCGGGTCGGTGACGTCATCCACCTGAGCGGCCAGGTGAACTGGACCGGCCGGAGCTCGATGGAGGTCGGCGTCCGGATCACCGCGGACCGGTGGGACGCCGTCGGACCGGAGGTGCACGTCGCCTCGGCGTACCTGGTGTTCGTCGGGGTCGACGAGCACGGGAAGCCTCGCGAGGTCCCGCAGGTGATTGCCGAGACCGACGAGGAGCGGCGGCGGCTCCGGGAGGCGGAGATCCGGCGGCACCACCGGCTGGCGCGCCGCGCGGCGATCATCGAGTCCCGCAAGGTGGGGGAGGCCGGGACATGACCGTGGTCGGGAGTGCGCGGCGGCACCCGTCCGCCGTTCTGCTCGTGGTGCAGTTGCTCGGCGTGCTGGTCTACCCGGCGATGGAGGGATCCCGGGGCGGACGGGTCGCGTTCGAGATCCTCGGGATCGTCGTACTGGCACTCGCGGTGTTCTCGGTGCGGGCCACGCCGGGGCTGACCTGGGTCAGCATCTGTCTGGGCATCCCAGCCGTCGCCCTGTCACTGGTCGACGCAGCCAACCCGACCGAGCCGGTGATCGCGATCTCCGGCGTACTGCACGCTGCCTTCTACTTCTACGCGGCGTACAGCCTGCTCCGCTACATGCTGTCCGACCATGACGTGAGCGCCGACGAGCTGTACGCCACCGGTGCCACGTTCACCTTGGTGGCTTGGGGTTTCGCCTACCTGTACGTGGTCGTGCAGGCTCTCGTGCCCGGTAGCTTCACCGCAGCCGTTGACCCGGCCAGCGATCGCACCTGGATGGAGCTGCTGTTCCTCAGCTTCACCACCCTCTCCAGCACCGGGCTGAGCGACATCCTCCCGATCACGTCCTGGGGCAGGTCGGTGGTGATGCTCGAGCAGCTCGCCGGGCTCGGGTACGTCGCCATGGTGGTGTCCCGCCTGGTCGGTCTGACCATCATGAGACGCACCAACAGCTAGATCCGCGGCCAACTGGCCAGCATGTCGGCGGCCGCGCGGCTGGCCACCTCGGTCGCGTTGTCCATCGCCGCCACCCGATAGCTCACCAGCGCGCCCTCGTGCAGCAGGAGCAGACGATCCGCGAGCTCACCCGCGTCCGCAAGCCCTGCCAGCTCCGCCTGTGCCTTGAACTCGGACCGCATCCACTGCTTCTGCCCGACGATCACCGGCATCGCGGGATGGTCCGGCGCGGCCAGCTCGACGCTCGCGTTGATGAACCCGCACCCGTTCCGCGACCCCGCCACCCAGTCGGTCAGAGCCCCGAACAACGCCAGGATGACCTCCTCCGGCGTACCTGGCTTGCGCGCTTCCAGCTGCTCGTCGAGGAACGCGTGCCAGACCCGGTTCCGCCGGTCCAGGTACGCCGCGATCAGCCGATCCTTCGACCCGAACCGGTCGTACAACGTCTTCTTGGTCACGTCGGCGGCCGCGGCGATCGTGTCCACGCCGACCGTCCGGATCCCCTGCTCGTAGAACAGCGTCGACGCCGCGGCCAGGATCCGCTCCCCGGCCGGCGTCAGCCGGGCCTCCTCGGACACCCCGCGATCCACCCGCAGTCTCATCTGCTGAGCTAGCACACTGACAGTATACCGACCTGTATGTTTACCGTGTCCTCATGACCACACAGGCCCTTCCGGTACGGCGTCTGCCCGCGGTGACTGTGAGCGCGGGTGCCGGGTTCGTCGTGTTCTGGAGTTCGGGGTTCATCGGCGCCCGGTGGGGGACGCAGTACACGACCGCCTTCGACCTGCTTGCCTGGCGCTACGTGGTCGCGGGCGCGTTGGCTGTGGTGATCCTCGCCGTCCGCCGCCCGCGAGTGACCAAGCGGGACCTGGTGACCCAGGTGTGGATGGCTGTACTCACCCAGTTCGTCTATCTGGGCCTCATCTTCACCGGGATCGACCATGGCCTCAGTGCGGGCGTCACTGCCCTCATCGGGTCGCTGCAACCGATCCTGATCGCCACAGTCGCCGGACCGTTGCTGAGCGAACCCGTCAATCGACGTCAGTGGATCGGTCTGGCCCTGGGCCTCGCCGGAGTGGCTCTCGTCGTCGGGGATGACCTCCACGCCGGCCATCTCTCACCGCTGCTCTTCCTGGTGCCACTCGGGGGTGTGTTCGGCATGGTCGTCGGCACGTGTCTGGAACGCCGCCGCAAGCCCAGCACCAGTTCGCTCGACGCACTCTGCATCCAGAGCCTCGTTTCCACCGTGCTGTTCGTCGCGCTGGCCGCGACCACCGACCAGCTGACGGTGCCGAACGAGCCGGGCTTCTACGGTGCCGTCTTCTGGTTGGTGCTGCTGGCAACGGGTGGTGGCTGGGGTCTGTACCTGGTCAACCTGAAGCTGTCCGGTGCCACTCGTATCAGCAGTCTGCTGTACCTCGTGCCGCCGACCACGATGGTGATCGCCTACCTGATGTTCGACGAGACGATCGGTGCGCTGGCGGTGATCGGCATGCTGGTCTGTGCGGCCGCCGTACTGCTGATCAGGCTGAACGAGCGTGAGGGAGCCGTACTGGCTACGCTGCGGGGATGGCGGAACCCCGGTGGCTGAACCAGACAGAGCAGCAGGCATGGCGAGCGTTCATCGCGGCCCAGCGCGTGGTGAACACCCGGATCGAGCAGCAGCTGCAACGCGATGCCGGAATCCCGCACACCTACTACGAGATCCTGGTCCGGTTGTCCGACGCACCTGACGGCCGGTTGCGGATGAGTGAGCTCGCGGTCGCCACCCTCGGTTCACGCAGCCGCCTGTCGCATGCGGTGAACCGGCTGGAGCAGACCGGATGGGTACGGCGGGAGGCGATCGAGTCCGATCGTCGCGGTCAGGTGGCGATCATCACCGACCTCGGCCGGCAGAAACTGGTCGAGACGGCACCCGGTCATGTGGAGGAAGTCCGCAAGTCGCTCTTCGACGCGCTCAGCGAGGAGCAGGTCGAGCACCTCTACGACCTCTGCGCGACGCTCGCCCGGCACTCCGGCGACACGGTCGACCGCGCCGCCTGGGAGCGACGCTGACAATGAGGCATCCAGCCGCTCTGGTCCTGCTGACGGCTCTCCTGCTCGCAGGCTGCGGCGACACGGACTCTCCACCCACGGCGGGTCCGAGTACGGCGCCCTCGTCCTCGGTGCCGCTGCCGACAACGCAGCCGCCGACCACCGAGGCACCCACGACGCCGACGCCGTCAGCAACCCCGATCCCCACGCCGACCGCAACACCGACAAGTTGCGTCGACCAGAAGCTCAAAGCCCTCACGCTCACCGAGAAGGCGGCCCAGCTGATCCTCACCGGCATCAGCGCCAACGGCATGACCTCGAGCCAGCGCTCCATCGTCCAGCAGGAGAAGCCCGGCGGCGTGCTCCTGCTCGGCACCGGTGGCAGCCTCTCCCACACCCGTACGGCGATGGCTGCCGTCAGGACAGCCGCCACGGTCAAGGGCGTCCGGCCGCTGACCGCCGCGGACCAGGAGGGTGGACAGATCCAGCGCCTCAAGGGCCCCGGCTTCGACCGCATCCCTTCGGCAACCGTGCAGGGCACCTGGTCCAGCTCCAGGCTCACCAGCAACGCGGACAACTGGGGCGACCAGCTCAAGCAGGCCGGTGTGAACCTCAACCTCGCGCCGGTGGCGGACGTCGTACCGAGCTCTCTCAAGAGTCAGAACGCGCCGATCGGCAGTCTGGACCGTGAGTACGGCAACACCCCGGCCGAGGTCGGGCCGCCGGTCCAGGCGTTCGTACGCGGCATGGGGTCGGCCGGAGTGATGACCTCGGTCAAGCATTTCCCGGGACTCGGCCGGGTGCGCGGCAACACGGACTTCTCCTCCGGAGTGGTCGACAACGTCACCGTCCGCGGGGACGCCTACCTCAAGCCGTTCGCGGACGGTGTCCGGGCGGGGAGCGACATGGTGATGATCGCCACCGTCACCTACGCCAAGATCGATCCGAACAACCGTGCCGTGTTCTCGCGGACCGTGATCCAGGGGATGGTGCGCGGGGACCTCGGGTTCGGCGGAGTGGTGATCACCGACGACGTCGGAGCGGCCGCGGAGGTCAAGTCGGTGCCGGTGGGGCAGCGGGCCACGCGGTTCGTGGCGGCCGGCGGGGACATCGTGATCAACGCCACGGCCTCGCAGACCGCCACCATGGTGAACGCGCTGGTCACCAAGGCCGAGCAGGACAAGGCGTTCGCGGCGCAGCTGAGCAGTAGCGTGAGGCGTGTGCTGACACTGAAGCAGAAGTACGGCCTGGTGAGCTGCGGATGACGGAGGAGTACGAAGACCGCGAACCCGACTACCGCTTCACCCTGGCGAACGAACGCACCTATCTGGCCTACCTGCGGACGTCGCTGGCCTGCTACGCCGGCGGTCTGTCCGCGGTGCAGTTCCTCGACCTCGGTCCGGATCGCTGGCCCGCCCGCATCATCGGTGTCGTTCTGGTCACTGTCGGTATCATCACCACGGCCGGCGCCTTCCGCCGCTGGCAGCAGAACCTGGCCGCGATCCGCCGCGGTGGGCCGCTCCCGTTGACCCGCCTGCCGCTGATGCTGGGGGCAACGATCGCCGTGGTCGGCCTGATCGGCCTGATCTTCTCACTGTGGCGATGAGCACACCCGATCCCGGGCTGCAGCCCGAGCGCACCCTGCTCGCCTGGCGCCGGACCGCCCTCGGACTGATCGCGAACGGCGTCCTCTTGCTTGCCTCCGGCCACGGTACGTCGGACGTCCGCACCGGCCTCGGCATCGTCGTACTGGTGCTGTCCCTGTCCTGCTGGGCAGCGGTGAGCGCTGTCTACCGGCGGACCGGAGGTGCCGCGATCCATGCCCTCGGCCACGATCGGGTGGTCTGGATCGCGGCCGGACTGGTGCTCGTGGTGGGGCTCTTCGACCTGTACGCCGTGATCACTCGTTGAAACGGTTTGATTACTCTCCGGTCGCATGATCTGGAGGCAGTTCATCCCGACGCGCTACCTTGGCCGGGCGGATGCCGCGTCAACCGCAGGTTCCCCCTAGCATGTTCACGGTTTGTCCCTCGTTCATCCGGAGCTTGAAGTGCCGTTACGTCTGCGTCCGAACGACCCGACGTTCTACGACCTTTTCACCGAATCCGCCAACCACCTCGTGGACGGATCCCGGATCCTGGCCGAATTGCTCGGCAGCACCGCCGGAACCGGGCTGTCGTCGAGCCACCAGATCGCCGCCCAGATGAAGGACGCCGAGCACGCGGCCGACGAGACCACGCACTCGATCATCCGCCGGGTGAACTCGACCTTCGTCACCCCGTTCGACCGCGAGGACATCTACCGGCTGGCCTCCGATCTCGACGACGTGATGGATTTCATGGAGGAGGCCGTCGACTCGGTCCACCTGTTCAACCTGGACAAGTTGCCGGAGGAGATCGCCGAGCAGATCGAGGTACTCCAGCGGATGGCGCAGCTGACCGCCGAGACGATGCCCCGGCTGCGGACGATGAAGGACCTGGCCGAGTACTGGATCGAGATCAACCGGCTGGAGAACACCGGTGACGCGGTGCACCGCCGGATCATCGCCAAACTGTTCAGCGGCGAGTACGACGCGCTGACCGTGATGAAGTTCAAGACCGTGGTGGACCTGCTGGAGGCCGGGATCGACGCCTTCGAACACGTCGCCAACACCGTCGAGCAGATCGCCGTCAAGGAGAGCTGAGCGTGGAGCTCACGCTCGTCATCATCCTCGTCGTCATCGCGTTGGCCTTCGACTACACCAACGGCTTCCACGACGCGTCCAACGCGATCGCGACCTCGGTCTCCACCCGCGCGCTCACCCCACGCGTGGCGCTGGCGATGGCCGCGGCGTGCAACTTCCTCGGCGCGCTGGCCGGCACCGAGGTGGCCGAGACGATCGGCAAGGGCATCATCAGCACGCCGAGCGGCACACACGGCCTGGTGGTCGTCATCGCCGCGCTCATCGGCGCCATCATCTGGAACCTGATCACCTGGTACTTCGGCCTGCCGAGTTCCTCGTCGCACGCGCTGATCGGCGGACTGATCGGCGCCGGGGTCGCCTCGTCGAGCATCGTGCTGTGGACGGGCATCCTCGACAAGGTCGTCATCCCGATGGTGCTGTCGCCCGGGATCGGCTTCTTCGGCGCGTTCGCGGTGATGACGGCGATCCTCTGGATATTCCGGCACAGCAATCCCGGCAAGGTCACCCGGGGCTTCCGGATGTCGCAGTCGCTGTCGGCGGCGGCGGTGGCGCTCGGACACGGCCTGCAGGACGCGCAGAAGACGATGGGCGTCATCTTCCTGGCCCTGCTCACCACCGGTCACGTCAACGAGAACGACGGCATCCCGTTGTGGGTCAAGATCTCCGCCGCGACGGCGATCTCGCTCGGTACCTACTCCGGTGGCTGGCGGATCATGCGCACTCTGGGCCGCCGGATCATCCACCTGGATCCGGCCCGCGGCTTCGCCGCCGAGTCGGTCGCCGCGACCGTGCTGTACGTGATGGCGATCGGACTGCACGCGCCGGTCTCCACCACGCACACGATCACGTCGGCGGTGATCGGCGCCGGTGCGACCAAGCGGCTGTCAGCGGTCCGCTGGGGAGTCGCGCAGAACATCGTCACGGCGTGGGTGCTGACCATTCCCGCGGCCGGCATCATCGCGGCGCTCTGTTACGGGTTGGCCCATCTGATCTTGGAGTAGGTTCTCCGGCTGTCCGGCCGGGTGGGCCTGATCATCCCGCGGTTCCACTGACGTCAGCGGTTCCAGCGTCGTACCGACTTCGCCACGTCCTTCGAGCGGATCGAGCCGAGGTTGTACTCCCACGCGGCGGCCAGCCGGTCGCCGAGCAGCGCTGCGTCCAGGTAGGTCTGCGGGCGGACCGCGACGGCCCAGGTCGCCGCGGCCGCGTGACCCTGCTGGTAGAGCAGGTGGTTGACGGTCGCCTCGATCCGGCTCTGGTCGTCGCCGGTGAGCCCGTTGGTCGACCACTCCTGCAGGATCGTCGTGTCGTCGGCCGTCATCCGGGCCAGGTAGGTGAGCGGACCACGCCAGTACCCGCGGCTGCCGATGCTGTCCAGGCTCTCCAGCGGGAACCAGCCGTTCTGGCAGCGCCTGCCGTTCACCGCGGACTCGACCTCGCGGGCGCGGTCGGCGGGCAGGTCCTGGATGGCCCAGTCGACGAAGTAGACGCCGGCGTCCGGGATGTGCTCTGCGACATGCGGCGCCACCGCCAGCATCCCCGGTTCGAAGAGATGCAGCTCTTCCGGTGAATCGACCACAACCATCCCCGCCTACCCGAGTACCGCCGCCGACCGGCCGGCGTCACAGGGACCCCCCAGGTTTCCTGCACTGTCAACAAGAGCCTTTCGTACCCTCGGGGTCACCCGGGGGTCAAGGTCTTGTCCGCGTTACTGACGGTGTACTTACTTGCGGCGGGTCGCTCGCCGGGCGAGCTCCTCCTGGTCCAGGCCTTCCGCTTCCGCGGGCGAGGGCGCACCACCGCCGTACGACGCGGGCAGCCACCAGGCGCCGGCCGGCTGCTCCGGGTAGTCGCGGATGGTCCGATCCAGCATCCCGGCCATCGTCATCCGCAGGTGAGCGGTCGTCTCGGCCGCGTCGTCGTCGGTGCCGACCGTGATCGGCTCGCCAACGGTGATCGCGATCGCGCGATGCCGGGAGAAGTCGCGCGGATGGTCCTTCGTCAGCATCCGCTGCGTCCCCCACAGGATCAGCGGGATGACCGGTACGCCGGCCTCCGCGGCCATCCGGACCGCGCCGGACTTGAACTCCTTCAGCTCGAAGGACCGGCTGATCGTTGCCTCGGGGAACACCCCGACGATCTCGCCGTCGTTCAGGTAGCGGATCGCCTCCCGGTACGACGCCGTGCCCGCCGACCGGTCCACCGGGATGTGGTGCATGCCGCGCATCAACGGACCGGAGTACCGGTTGCGGAACAGCACGTCCTTGGCCATGAAGCGGACCAGCCGTTTGCTCGGCACCGCGCCGAACCCGCCCAGGATGAAGTCGACATAGCTGATGTGATTCAGCGCGATCACCGCGCCACCGGTCCGCGGCACGTTCTCTGTCCCGGTCAGCCGGATCTTCAGGTCGAGCACCTTGAACGCGGTCTTCGCGAAGCCGATCACGGGCGGGTACACGAGGTCTCGCATCCCCCGACGCTACCGGCCCGGTCAAGACGGCGGGTTAGAGTAACCGTGACAATTGGAGATCGCGGGAGCTCGCACCGTAGCGGGCTGAGAGGGCGGCTGGCCAGGAAACCTGTCCGGCGCCGCCGACCGCCGAACCTGTCCGGGTAATTCCGGCGTAGGGAGCAGCACAGTGACTGTCAGCACGATTCGGCCCACTGTCACCACCGGCCCGATCTCGGGCTCGGAGAAGATCTATCGCGGCGAGCTGGAGGTCCCGGCCCGTCGCGTCCACCTCACGAACGGCGAACACTTCGACCTGTACGACACGTCCGGTCCGTACACGGACGCGTCGGCGCGGATCGACGTACAAGCCGGTCTGCCCGCGCTGCGGCGGGACTGGATCGCCGGGCGCGCGCCACTGACCCAGTTGGCGCATGCGCGGGCCGGCACCGTCACCGAGGAGATGAGGTACGTCGCCCTGCGGGAGGGCATGGACCCGGAGTTCGTCCGGTCCGAGGTCGCGCGCGGCCGGGCCGTGATCCCGGCGAACCGGCGGCACCCGGAGAGCGAGCCGATGATCATCGGGAAGAAGTTCCTGGTGAAGGTGAACGCGAACATCGGCAACTCGGCGGTGACAAGCTCGCTCGAGGAGGAAGTGGAGAAGCTGGTCTGGGCCACCCGGTGGGGCGCGGACACGGTGATGGACCTGTCCACCGGCAAGAACATCCATGAGACGCGGGAGTGGATCCTGCGCAACTCGCCGGTGCCGATCGGGACCGTGCCGCTGTACCAGGCGCTGGAGAAGGTGAAGGGCGATCCGGCCGACCTGTCGTGGGAGGTGTACCGCGACACGGTGATCGAGCAGTGCGAGCAGGGCGTCGACTACATGACCGTGCACGCGGGCGTCCTGCTGCGGTACGTCCCGCTGACCGCGCGCCGGATCACCGGGATCGTGTCGCGAGGCGGGTCGATCATGGCGGCCTGGTGCCTCGCGCATCACCAGGAGTCCTTCCTGTACACGCATTTCGCCGAGCTGTGCGAGATCCTGCGCGAGTACGACGTGACATTCTCGCTCGGTGACGGCCTGCGACCGGGATGTATCGCGGATGCCAACGACGCGGCCCAGTTCGCCGAGCTGCGGACCCTGGGCGAGCTCACCAAGATCGCCTGGGAGCACGACGTCCAGGTGATGATCGAGGGACCGGGGCACGTGCCGATGGACAAGATCGCCGAGAACGTCCGGCTCGAGGAGGAGCTGTGCGGCGAGGCGCCGTTCTACACATTGGGGCCGTTGGCAACTGATGTCGCACCGGCGTACGACCACATCACCAGCGCGATCGGTGCGGCCCAGATCGGCTGGCTGGGTACGGCGATGCTCTGCTACGTCACGCCGAAGGAACACCTCGGCCTGCCGGATCGCGACGACGTGAAGACCGGTGTGATCACCTACAAGATCGCTGCCCACGCAGCGGATCTGGCCAAGGGGCATCCGGGTGCGCAGGCCTGGGACGACACGTTGTCGAAGGCAAGGTTCGAGTTCCGCTGGGAGGACCAGTTCAACCTCTCGCTGGATCCTGACACCGCGCGGTCCTTCCACGACGAGACCCTGCCGGCCGAGCCTGCCAAGACCGCGCACTTCTGCTCCATGTGCGGCCCGAAGTTCTGCTCGATGCGGATCACCGCCGACATCCGCGCGTACGCCGAGGAACACGGCCTCACCTCCACCGAGGCGATCGAGGCCGGCTTCGCCGAAATGTCGGAGACCTTCAAGGCCCACGACAAGAAGCTGTACCTGCCGCTGGCGGAGTGAGGGTCCTGGTTCCTGCTGACGCTCGGTGAGATCCGGGGGGCGAGTCGAGATGCCTCGCCCCCCGGATCCAGCGGAGAATGAGGGGATCGGCGGTTCCTCCGGGCGATCACGAAGAGTGATTGGATGAACCGATTCAGGTTTTTTCCTTCACTCTACGTGAATAAGACTGTAGCCTTAACGACGTCGGGAAGGAGGTGCAGCACAGTGGTCTTCGTTCTCACGGTAGATCAGCGAGGCAGCCGAAGCATGACCGATCTCGTACCCGAGCTACTGAACATCCTGAACCGCCGGCCGCGGCGGACCGGTTTGCTCCGCAAGTTCGAGCGGACGGCCGGCGACGAGGTGCAGGGCGTGCTGTCCGAGGCGCGCGCCACGATCGAAGTGATCGTCGAGCTGCTGCGCGCCGACACCTGGTACGTCGGGCTCGGAGTCGGTGAGGTCACGCAGCCGCTGCCGCGCAGCACGCGGGCCGGCAGCGGGGACGCGTTCGTGTTCGCGCGGGAGGCGGTGAACCGGGCCAAGTCAAGCCCGCACCACGTCAACGTGGTCGGGTCCGACGCGCACTGCGCCGAGCAGGTCGAGACGGTGTTGTGGCTGATGGCTTCGGTGCTGCGGCGGCGGAGCGACCGCGGGTGGGCTGTCGCCGACCTGCTGGCCGAAGGGCTCACCCGGCGCGAGATCGGCGTGAAGCTCGGCATCAGTCAGTCCGCGGTGACCCAGCGGGCCCAGGCCGCCGGAGTCGCCGAGGAACAACGTGGACGGGTGCTGGCGGCCGAGCTACTCGACGCTGGGGCCACCGCGTGACGGCACTCATCCTGTCGTTCACCGCCGCCGGCCTGATCCTCGCCGTTCTAGCGTGGGTCCCCAAGGCCGGGTCGACGCTGGAGATCGCGCTCAGCGGCGTGATGCTGGCCTGCCTGATCACCGTCGGCGTCCTGCTGCTGGCCGGCGACGGTGTCGAGGGCTGGCGCGAGCGCTGGTGGAACGTGCTGCTCCTGCTGGCCGGCGGGCTGGCAGTGACCGGTGGCGGCCCATTGACGACATCTGTGCTGGCTCTCGTCGACCGGGGCAACACGAGAGCGCAGTCGACGCAGAAGGCCGGTGAGGTGCTGCGCGGCGGCGCTCTGATCGGTTCGCTCGAGCGCCTGGCCATCTACGCGGCGCTGGTGGCCGGCTGGCCCGAGGGGCTTGCGATCGTGCTGGCCATCAAGGGCCTGGCTCGCTATCCGGAGCTGCGCAGTCCCGACCAGCCGGCGTCGGTCACGCCCCAGGCGGTCGCCGAGCGGTTCATCATCGGCAGCTTCACCAGTGTGCTGTGGGCAGTGGCCTGCGCCGGCTTCCTGCTGTCGCGCTGACCCTCAGTCCTTGAGGACGTACGTCGACATGACCTTGTCGTGCCAGGTCTGCTTCTGGTCGTCCCACAGCGGGGAGTCGTTTGCCCTGCGCCGGGAACGCCGAACGCCGCGGCCTGAACAGGCCACGGCGTCCGGATGAAACCTGAAACGTCAGAGCTTGATGACGTAAGTGTTGTTGATCTTGTCCGCGAACGTCTGCCGCTTCTCGTCCCACAGCGGCCACAGGTAGCCGATGTAGCAGGCCATGCCGTCCAGGATGTGGGTGATCTGGCGCAGGAACGCCTTGCCCGGCCCGACCGGCTGGCCGCTGATCCCGTCGATCAGCCTGAGGCCCAGCGCCGACTTGCCGAGGGTCTGTCCGGTGGTGCCCTGGCGGAACACGATGTTCCAGATCCCGAGGCCGATGCCGACCAGGTAGAACAGCAGCGCCAGGATGGCCATCGCCGAGTTGTTGCCGCTCGCAAGCGCCGCGCCGATGCCGTACGGCACCCCGATGATCAGGACGTCGATCAGCCAGCCGCCGACCCGGTTCGGCCAGGCCGCCAGGTTGCTGGGTACGCCGTACGCGCCGGGCTGACCGTACTGCTGCGGGTAGCCCGGCTGACCGCCGTACTGCGGGTAACCCGGCTGCTGCCCGTACTGCTGGGGCTGCTGCCCATACTGGCCAGGCTGCTGACCGTACTGCCCGGGCTGTTGCCCGTAGCCCGGCTGCTGGCCGCCATAGCTGGGCTGTTGCTGCCCGTACTGGCCCGGCTGCTGCCCGGGCTGCCCGTACTGGCCTGGCTGGCCGTACTGACCCGGCTGCTGGGGGTCCTGCGGGCCGTAACCCGGCGGTGGCGTCGGATTGCTCACGACGATCCCTTCTAGTGAATACAGATGAGGAGTGAGTTGCAGGCTAACGGTCCGACGGCTCAGCTCCGGCTACGGATCCCACGAGATGAGAGTTACCGTTGTCCGGTGAGTCTTTCGCTGAGCGTCGTACTCCGGCCGACCGGTCCGGTCCGCCCGTTGGACCGCCGAGTGCTCGGCGCGGCGGCCGTCGGAGTGGGTGGATTCGCCCTCGCGGCTGTGTACCAGTTGTCCGGCCAGCAGATCGGCATCCCCTGCATCCTGCACGCGACCACGGGGCTGAACTGCCCGTTCTGCGGCTCGACCCGGATGGCGGCCGCCTTGCTGCGTGGGGATCTGGACGCCGCCTGGCACTTCAACCCGGTCGTGCTGGTGATCGGCCCGCTCATCGGTGTTGCCATCGGCTACCAAATGCTTGCCTGGGCACTCGAATCGCTGCGGCTGATCCGCCTGCCCCGGCTGACGGTCAGCCCGCGCACACTCGGCTGGCTGACCAAGGCACTGGCCGTGATCCTGATCGTGTACGGCGTCGCCCGCAACCTGAACTGAGACGTCGCGGGCGGACCACCGCCGCCGCCCGCGACGAGCCGTCAGTTGTACTGCGTGATGGTGTAGATCGTCGAGAGCACGATCGAGACGATGCCGCCGATCCAGGCGACCTTCGCCAGCGTGTCCGGCTTGCCCTGCTCACGGAATTTGCCCTGGGCAACCAGACCGAGGACGACCGAGGCGATACCGCAGCAGA
Source organism: Kribbella sp. NPDC050281 (assembly GCF_040655855.1). Classification (NCBI taxonomy): domain Bacteria; kingdom Bacillati; phylum Actinomycetota; class Actinomycetes; order Propionibacteriales; family Kribbellaceae; genus Kribbella; species Kribbella sp. NPDC050281. The sequence continues at coordinate 188,337 of NZ_JBFAKS010000008.1, forward strand.
ACCAGCAGACGATGCCGATGATCGACAGCACCTGCGGGGTGTTGTTCTGCGGCGCGGCCGGAGCGCCGTAGCCGTAGGCCCCGCCCGGGTACTGCCCGTACTGGCCTGGCTGGCCTGGCTGCTGACCGTACTGGCCCGGCTGCTGCCCGTACTGACCGTACGCCCCAGGCTGCTGCTGCCCGTAACCAGGCTGCTGGCCATATCCAGGCTGCTGCTGACCGTATCCCGGCTGCTGCCCATAGCCCTGCTGTCCGGGCTGCCCGTACTGTCCGGGCTGGCCCGGCTGTCCAGGCTGGCCGTACTGCCCCGGCTGCTGCTGGCCGTACTGCCCAGGCTGCTGTTGTCCGTACTGGCCCGGCTGCTGGCCGTAGGGATCCTGCTGCTGCTCGCCGTACTGGCTCGGCTGGTCTGCCTCGTTCTCGCCGGGGGTGTCCTGCGGCCTGTTCTGGTCGTTCTGATCATCGCCGGGGGGAGGCGTCGGAGTACTCACCGCAGTCCCTTCTGAGACGTCTAGGAATCCTCGCAGGCTATCTTTTCCACAGGTTCCCGGTCACGCCCCCGCGCCGCTCCCCAGCCCCCTACGCTGAGTGGGTGACCGAGAGCCCGATGCCATTCCCAGTGCCTGTCCCGCATCAGCAGTCCTGGCAGCGGCTGCCCGGCGGCCCGGTCCTCGTGACCATCGGTGACATCTCCGTCGAGCAGTTCCGGATCGTCAGCCCGGCTGGGGTGTTGCGCACGCACGGGGCGAACTGGTGGGCGATGGACATGTCGCGGACGGAGGAGCGGATCCCGGGCTGGGCGATCGCGTTGGCGATCGTCTTCGCGTTGGCCTGTCTGCTCGGGCTGTTGTTCCTGTTGTGCAAGGAGCGTACGACGACCGGGTTCGTCCAGGTCAGCGTGCAGAGTGGCGGCCGCACGCACACCACCCACGTCCGGGTGAGCTCTGCGCACCAGGCCGCCGATGTGCTTGCTCGCGTGAACTACGCGCGGACCGTCTGCCTGTGAAACGGCGAACGGCCGCCGCGAGGAAACCCTCGCGGCGGCCGTTCGATCGGGTGGAACGGATCAGCCGAAGCGGCCGGTGATGTAGTCCTCGGTGGCCTTCTCGGTCGGGTTGGAGAAGATCTGCTTGGTCGCGCCCATCTCGATCAGCCGGCCGGGCTTGCCGGTCGCGGCCAGGTTGAAGAACGCGGTCTGGTCCGAGACCCGGGCCGCCTGCTGCATGTTGTGCGTGACGATGACCACGGTGTACCGGTCCTTCAGCTGCTCGATCAGGTCCTCGATAGCGAGCGTGGAGATCGGGTCGAGCGCCGAGCACGGCTCGTCCATCAGGATCACTTCGGGCTCGACCGCGATCGCCCGGGCGATGCACAGCCGCTGTTGCTGGCCACCGGACAGCCCCGCGCCCGGCTTGTCCAGGCGGTCCTTGACCTCGTTCCACAGGTTCGCGCCGTGCAAGGACTTCTCCACCGTCTCGGTGAGTCGCTTGCGGTCCTTGACGCCGTTCAGCTTCAGCCCGGACGCGACGTTGTCGAAGATCGACATGGTCGGGAACGGGTTCGGCCGCTGGAAAACCATGCCGACCACCCGGCGGACAGCGACCGGGTCGATGCCGGAGCCGTACAGGTCCTGCTGGTCCAGCAGCACCTTGCCCTCGACCCGGGCGCCGGGGATCACCTCGTGCATCCGGTTCAGGGTCCGCAGGTAGGTGGACTTGCCGCAGCCGGACGGGCCGATGAACGCGGTGACCGAGCGGGGCTCGATCGTCATCGACACGTCCTCGACGGCCTTGAAGTCGCCGTAGTAGACGTTGAGGCCACTGACCTCGATGCGCTTGGCCATATCGACTCAGAACCTCTCGTGACTATTTCGACTTGACGGCGCTGAACCGGGCAACCAGCCGGGCCAGCAGATTGAGTGCCAGGACAAGGAGGATCAGGGTGAGTGCCGCCGCCCAGACCCGGTCCGCGGCCGGCTGCAGCGCCAGCTCGGTCCGGTCCTGGTTGATCATCGTCGGCAGCGCGCCCATGAACCCATTGAACGGGTTCAGGTTGATGTTCTTGGAGTAGCCGACCAGGATCAGCAGCGGAGCGGTCTCACCCATCACCCGGGCCAGGCCGAGCATGACGCCGGTGATGATGCCGCCGAACGCGGTCGGCACGACGACCTTGAGGATGGTCTTCCACTTCGGCACGCCGAGTGCGTACGACGCCTCCCGTAACTCGTCCGGGACGAGTTTCAGCATCTCCTCGGTCGAACGCAGTACGACGGGCAACATCAGCAGCACCAGCGACAGCGACACCGCGAAACCGACCCGGTTGAAGCCGAAGATCGTGATCCAGACCGCGTAGACGAACAGCGCGGCGACGATCGACGGGACACCGGTGAGGATGTCGATCATGAAGCTGACCGCCCGGGCCAGCCGGGTGCCCTTGCCGTACTCGACCAGGTAGATCGCGCCGAGGATGGCGATCGGGACCGCGATCAGGGCCGTGATCAGGCCCATGATCAACGTGCCCATGATCGCGTGGTAGGCGCCGCCTCCCTCGCGCCGGACGGTGATCCCGCGCTGCGACTCGCTCCACCAGCTGGCGTCGAACAACAGGTGGTAGCCCTTGCTGATGACGGTCCACAGAATCCACACCAGCGGGATCATGGCGAGCACGAACGCGAGCGTGATCAGCACGGTGGCGAGAGTGTTCTTGAAGGCCCGCGCGCCCGACTTCCCGGTCAGGTCCAGAGCCTGCCCGTCGTACGCCGGTTTGTTGGCAGCAATCGTGGTCACGCTACGGCTCCTTCCTTCGCGGCGGTTCCGCCGGCGCTGCGGTTGCGCCGTGTCCGCTTCCCGCCCGGTCCGCTGCGGGCGACGATGATCCGGGCCGCGGAGTTGACCAGGAAGGTCACCACGAACAGCACCAGGCCGGCCGCGATGTAGGCACCGGTCTTCTCCGGCGAGTCGAACTCGGCGGCGTTGTTGGCGATCTTCGACGCGAACGTCTCGCCGCCGGCGAAGATCGAGGGGTCCCACGGGTCGTTGCCGTTCGGCACCGACAGGATGATCAGTACGGCGACGGTCTCACCGAGCGCCCGGCCCAGGCCGAGCATCGAGGCACTCACCACGCCGGACCGGCCGTAGGGCAGCACGGCCATCCGGATCATCTCCCACTTGGTCGCGCCGAGGGCGAGTGCGCCCTCGCGGTGCGCGACCGGGGTCTGGGTGAAGATCTCCCGGCTGATCGCGGTGACGACGGGCAGGATCATGATGGCCAGCACGACGGAGGCGGTGAACACCACGCCGACGTTGTCGCCCGGGGGTTTCTCGAACAGCGGCAGCCAGCCGAGCGCGGTGGCCAGGCCGTCGATCACCGGCCGCAGGATCGGCGCGAAGAACAGTATGCCCCACAGGCCGTAGATGATCGACGGGACGGCGGCGAGCAGGTCGACCGCGTGCGCGACCGGCGTGGCCAGCCGCTTCGGCGCGTAGTACGTGACGAACAGCGCGACGCCGACCGCGATCGGGACCGCGATGATCATCGCGATGATCGAGCTGATCACGGTGGTGTAGAACATCGCCGCGATGCCGAACCGGGGCTGGTCGCCGCCGGGCTCCCAGATCCGGGAGAAGAGGAAGCTGCTCTGGTCGTCGGCCAGTGCCGGGATCGCCAGCGCCAGCAGGAAGATGCCGACGAACGAGACGATCGCGATCACCAGGCCGCCGGAGCCGTGCGCCAGGCCGCTGAACAGCCGGTCGCCGAGGTGGCCGACCGGGCCGAGGTCCAGCTTCGGTCCCGCCTGATCATCGGTTGCTGCCACGGCGGCGGGTTCCGCCGGCCGGTCGGGCGGTTCCGTGCCGTCTGGACTACTCATCGATGGTGCTCCAAGCGCCTTGGTCGTGGGATCAGGTCCGGACTGAGGATCACGCCGTACCCGCTGCCGGGTCCGACGAGGCGAAGCCCCGGCCGCTTCCGATGACTCGGACCGGCCGGGGCTCGCATCAGTGCTGCTTCGTCGTCAGCGGATCGACCGACTCAGCTGATCGCCTGGATCGCCGCGTCGACCTTGGTCCGGATCTCCTCCGGCAGCGGCGCGTAGTTCAGGTCGGTCAGCGACGCCTGGCCGTCCTTGCTCGCGAAGTAGGTCAGGAAGCTCTTCACCAGCGCGGTCTTCTCGGCCGGCAGCCCCTTGGTGCAGGCGATCTCGTAGGTGACCAGGATGATCGGGTAGGCGCCCGCCTCCTTGGTCGCGTAGTCAAGCTTCAGCGCCAGGTCGGAGCCGGTACCGGCCGGCTTCGCGGCGGCCAGCGCCTTGCCCGCGGACTCGGCCGACAGCTCGATCGGGGTGCCCGAGCCGTTGTCGATCTGGGCGATACCGAGCTTGTTGTCGACGGCGTACGACCACTCGACGTAGGTGATCGAGTTCTTGGTGCTCTTCACACCCTCGGCAACACCCGCGGACTTCTCCTTGCCGGCACCCGTGCCGGTCCACTTCTTGGCCGGCTCACCGGTCCAGGCACCGGCGCCGGAGGCGGCCAGGTACTTGGCGAAGTTCTCGGTGGTGCCGGACTCGTCGGAGCGGAAGAACACCGAGATCGGGGCCGACGGCAGGGTGACGCCCGAGTTCAGCTTGGCGATCGCCGGGTCGTTCCAGGTCTTGATGGTGCCCTGGAAGATCTTGGCGGCGGTCGGGCCGTCCAGGACCAGCTTGTCCACGCCCTCGACGTTGTAGGCGATCGCGACCGGGCCGATGACCATCGGCAGGTCGACGGCCGCGTTGTTCGCGCAGCGCTTCGTGGCCGCGGTCATCTCGTCGGGCTTGAGGGCCGAGTCGGAGCCGGCGAAGTCGACCTGCGACGCGTTGAACTGCTTGATGCCCGCGCCGGAACCGGTCGGGTTGTAGTTCACCGTGACGTCGGCGCACTTCTCGTTGTACTTGCTGATGACCTCGTCGATGGCGTTCTTCTGCGCCGAGGAACCCTCGGCGTTCAGGGTGCCCTGCGGGCAGTCGGCGGCGGCCGAGGAATCCGAGCTGCTCGGGTTCGAGGAGCCGGACGGCTCCGGGTCACTGCCACAGGCGCTCAGAGCGAGCACACCGAGGGATGCCACGGCGACGGAGCCGACGCGGAGCAGGCGATTGACGGACACGAGAGTGTTGCCCTTCTGCGGGAATCAGACTTCTGAACTTCCACAGACGGTAGGGAGACCAGATGACCGACCGGTCCGTCGTCGGTGAACGACCGGTGAACGATTCCAATAGCGTGTGCGACGGTTGGCGTGCCGCCAGGCGGCCAGCAGGTGAACTGCGTTAAGAGCTGTGACGCTGTGTAGATCCGAACCCTGTGCGACGCACACTTCGGTGACGCTGAGCACATTCTCTTCGGTGAACAACCGGCATCGGATTCAGCTGGAGAAATCCTCCGGGGCCACGCCGTCGAGGAACTGGCGGAAGCGTTCGAGCTCGGCCTGCTCCTCCTCCGGCGTCGCCACGCCGGCCTCGCGGAGCACCTGTTCGGTACAACGGATCGGCGTACCGAGCCGGACCGCGAGGGCGACCGAGTCGCTCGGCCGCGCGGACACGCGGGCACCGTTGCCGAGGACAAGTTCGGCGTAGAAGACCGCGTCGCGCAACTCGACGATCTCGACCGCCTCGATGTGGACGCCGAAGGCCTCGATCAGGTCGCGCATCAGGTCGTGGGTGAGCGGACGCGACGGGCGCAGGCCCTGCTCCTCGTAGGCGATCGCCGTCGCCTCGACCGAGCCGATCGAGATCGGCAGGTAGCGGTAGCCCTCGGTCTCGCGCAGCATCATCACCGGGGCCCGGTTGGGCGATTCCATCCGGATCCCGATCAGTGTCAGTTCTCGCATCATCGTCATGGTGCGCCCCGAACCTCTCCTCAGGCCGGCACCCGGTGGAGCGCCGGTTCCTCGGTAGGAACATACCCGTCACTACCAGTGTCACCCCGGTGCCCCAGCGGCTGTGCCTGGATCGTCACCGAGCCGTGCCCGGGGTGTGTCAACGATCACCTTCAGGGGGCGCCGAAGCGTTCGTGCACCAGCCGTCCGTCGGCCAGTCGGTGCGCCACCACGAAGGCGCCAGGGGAGAACTTGCCCATCCTCAACCCCAGCTCCCGGGACAGCGCCGGCAGCACCGGCCGGTGCGAACAGATGGCGGTCACCTTGCCCTCTCTCCAGGCCCGGTCCGCCAATCCACGGATCGCTCCCGGGTCGGCGTCGTACCCACGCTCGGAGATCTCCGGCCACAGGTGCATGTGCCGGTCGATCGAGGCGGCGTACGGCGTGAGGGTCGCGGCACACCGCTCCGCGTCGCTGCTGATCACCCGGTCCACTCCCAGGGCAGCCAGTACGTCGACCAGTCGCTCGGCTACCGCCGTACCGGTGTCATTGAGCGGTCTGTTGGTGTCCTTGCCGTCCCATTCCTTGCGCTTCACCGCAGCGGCGTGCCGCACCAGGACGAGGGTGGCGACGACCGGGATCACCCGGTCGAGGTTGTCCAGGATGTCCACGTCCCGCGGGTAGCTGAGCTTGGTGCGGGCCTTGTCCACCGGCAGCCAGGCGATCTCGTCCACCTCGTCGTTGGGGCGGAAGTCGCCGTCGTCGACGGGTGTGGCGGACCAATAGTGCACCAGCTTCGGCACGGTCCCGCCGTTCTTGCGGACCGGGTAGCGCTGCACGCCAACCGGTGGGCCCAGCACGACCCGGAGCCCGGTCTCCTCCTCGATCTCGCGGCCGGCCGCACTCAGGACGTGCTCGTGTTCGTTCAGTTTTCCCTTGGGCAGGGACCAGTCGTCGTACCGGGGACGGTGCACCAGCAGCACCTGCCGGGTGTCGCGGCGCTCACGCCACACGACACCACCCGCGGCGATGACGGTCGCCGGGTTGCTCATGATTCCAGCCTAGGTAATCGGGTCAGCGGTTCTGCGTCGGCCACGCGTGGCGATGAGTCTTTCCTGCAGGTCGCGCAGCGGTTCTCCGTCCGGTCCGGTCAGTTTCGCCTGCCAGGTGTCGTCGGCCTGTAGCCACCACGACTGGGTGCCCTCGTCGAGTGCCAGGTCGAAGAGCTCGTCGAGCTCGGTGATGTGGTCCTGTTGCTTCAGCTGGACCAGCACCTCGACCCGTCGGTCCAGGTTGCGGTGCATCAGGTCGGCCGAGCCGATCCACACCTCCGGTTCACCACCGTTCTCGAAGTAGAAGATCCGGCTGTGCTCGAGGAACCGGCCCAGGATGCTGCGCACCTGGATGTTCTCGGACAGGCCGGGGATGCCGGGCCGGAGGGTGCAGATGCCACGGATCCACAGCTCGACCGGTACGCCGGCCTGCGACGCCCGGTACAGCGCGTCGCAGAGGGCCTCGTCGACCAGGCTGTTCACCTTGATCCGGACCTTCGCGGGCCGGCCGGCCAGGTGGTGCTGCACCTCTCGCTCGATCCGCTCCATCAGGCCCCGCCGCACCGACTGGGGTGCGACCAGGATCCGCCGGTAGCCCGAGCTGCGGCCGAAGCCGGACAGGTGGTTGAACAGGTGGGCGATGTCCTCGGTGACGACGCGGTCGCTGGTGAGCAGGCCGAGGTCCTCGTACAGCCTGGCGGTCTTCGGGTGGTAGTTGCCCGTGCCGATGTGGGCGTAGCGGCGCAGACCATCCGGCTCGTCGCGCACCACCATCGACAGCTTGCAGTGGGTCTTGAGGCCGATCACGCCGTACACCACATGGCAGCCGGCATGCTCGAGCTGGCGGGCCCATTTGATGTTCGCCTGCTCGTCGAAGCGGGCCTGGATCTCCACCAGCACCAGTACCTGCTTGCCCGCCTCGGCCGCGTCGATCAGCGCGTCCACGATCGGGGAGTCACCCGACGTCCGGTAGAGCGTTTGCTTGATCGCCAGCACATGCGGATCGGTGGCGGCCTGCTCGATGAACCGCTGCACGCTGGTCGAGAACGAGTCGTACGGGTGGTGCACCAGTACGTCGCGCTGCTTCAGGGCGGCGAACATGTCCGCCGGGTTGGACGTCTCCACCTCCGCCAGGTGCGGGTGGGTGGACGGCACGAAGCCGGGGTACTTCAGCTCGGCCCGGTCCAGACCGGCGATGTTGAACAGGCCACGCAGGTCCAGCGGGCCGGGCAGTTCGAACACCTCGGCAGCGGTGACGCCGAGCTCCGACAGCAGCAGCGCCTTCACCTGCGGATCGATCGACTCCTCCACCTCGAGCCGGACCGGCGGCCCGAACCGGCGGCGCAGCAGCTCCTTCTCGAGCGCGGCCAGCAGGTTCTCGGCGTCGTCCTCCTCGACCTCCAGGTCCTCGTTGCGGGTGACCCGGAAGGTGTGGTGCTGGGTGACCTCCATCCCCGGGAACAGCTGCCCCAGGTGGGTCGCGATGATGTCCTCGAGCGGGACGAACCGGCCCTCGGCGACCTGCACGAACCGCGGCAGCAACGGCGGCACCTTGACCCGGGCGAAGTGGTCGCCGCCGGTGTCGGGGTTGCGGACCACGACCGCCAGGTTCAGCGACAGGCCGGAGATGTACGGGAACGGGTGCGACGGGTCGACCGCCAGCGGCGTCAGCACGGGGAAGACGCGGTCCCGGAAGAACCGGGTCATCTCCTCCCGCTCAGTGTGCTCGAGCTCGTCCCAGCGGAGGATGTCGATGCCCTGCTCGGTCAGCGCCGGCTGGACCGCCTTCTGCCAGGTCTCCGCGTGCCGGTCCATCAGCTCGCGGCTGCGGGCCAGGCTGCGGTCGAGCACCTCGCGCGGGAGCAGGCCGCTGGCCGCACGGACCGCCACACCGGCGGCGATGCGGCGCTTCAGACCGGCGATCCGGACCATGTAGAACTCGTCCAGGTTGTTGGCGAAGATGGCCAGGAACTTGGCCCGCTCGAGCAGCGGGATCCGGTCGTTCTCGGCCAGCTCGAGAACGCGCTGGTTGAACGCGAGCCAGCTCAGCTCGCGATCGGAAAAGCGGTCCTCCGGGAGGTCGCCGGCCGCCGTGATGTCGTACGGCGGCTCGACGTCGTACTCCCGGTTGTGGGACGCCAGCAAGTCTCCTGCCACGTTGTCCAGCATCCCACCCTTTGGTGAACGAGAGGTAGCCATGGGCATGTTCGAATCGCAGCCGGTACCGCCGCGGACCGGCTGCTGTTGCTAGCGTCTCGCCTTGTGAACCCACGACTGGACTCGCTGCTCGGCAACGCGGTGTCCGCCGTTCAGGCGAACGCGGTGAAGCCGCTGTACGCGCTGCCCACGGCCGTCCGGAGGCGGCTGGCCGGTGCGCCGATCCAGATCGACGGCAACACCCTCGACCCCGAAGTGCAGCTGCTCCTGCGCGCCGACGGCTTGTTGCCAAGCACAACGAAATCGAACGTGGCCACGGCGCGTGCGCATCTGCGCACGGCGTGCAAGCTGGTCGCCGGGAATCCGCGGGAACTACACCGTGTGACCGAACTCACCGTCCGCGGTGCCGACGGCCAGCTCGGCGCCCGCCTGTACGTGCCCCGGGACGCCGGTCGCGGGCTGCTCGTGTTCCTCCACGGCGGCGGCTGGGTCGTCGGCGACCTCGACACCCACGACTGCCTGTGCCGGGCGCTGGCCGACGATGCGGGTATCCGGATCCTCTCGGTGGACTACCGGCTGGCCCCGGAGGCGCCCGCGCCCACGGCCGCCGAGGACGCCATCGCGGCCTTCACCTGGGCGGTCGATCATGCCGAGGACCTCGGGGTCGATCCCGCTCTGGTGGCCGTCGGCGGCGACAGTGCCGGCGGCAACCTGGCCGCCGTCGTCGCCCAGCAGTGCGTCAGCCGCGACCTCGGGCGTCCGGCGCTCCAGGTCCTCCTGTATCCGGGGCTCGACCTCGTCCATCGTCGCCCCAGCCGGGACCTGTTCCCGGAGGGCTTCATCATCACCGAGCACGACATCATCTGGTACCGGGACCACTACACCCCTGACCCCGGAGTCAGGCCCGACCCGCTGGTCTCGCCCATCCTGGCCCCCGACCTCACCGGTCTGGCCCCCACCTACATCGCCACCGGCGGCTTCGATCCGCTCCGTGACGACGGCAACGAGTACGCCGACGCCCTGAAGGCCGCCGGCGTCGCGGTCACCCACATCTGCCACACGTCGCTGACCCACGGCTTCCTGAATCTCCTCGCCGTCCCCGGCGCGGTCCAGGAGGCGCGCGCTCATCTCACCGATCACCTCAGAGCCACGCTCCGCTGATCGGTGTTGGGGGCCAGGAGCCGCCCGGCTGGGGGGTAAGAGGCACGGACGGCTCCTGGTTGATGGTGTGACGTGTCCGGCCGCGGTTCATGACGCGAAGTGAGCCGGCCACTTCGCTGTGACGTCGTTCACAGGGTGGCGGAGGGTGCGTACTGGACGTCCAGCGCGGCCGTCGTGAAGCCGAGGGACGTGTAGAGACGACGGGCCGCCGTGTTGGTGCCGTCGACGTAGAGGACGACTGCATCGAGGCCGCGGTCCTCCTGGAGGTAGTGGAGACCTTGGAGCGTCAGCGCCTTACCCAAGCCGCCGCCCTGGTAGTCGGGGGAGACGCCGACCACGTAGACCTCTCCGACCCCGTCCTCGATCTTCGTCCAGTGGAAACCGGCCAGATCGCCGCTCTTGGCATCCACCGCCAGGAAGAACCCGGCCGCATCGAACCACGGCTGCTGCAGCCGCTCGGCCAGATCCTCCGCCGTCCAGCTGCCCTGCTCCGGGTGGTCCGCGAACGCCCGCGCGTTCACCTGCAGCCAAGCCGCGTCGTCCTGTCCCTCCACGAACGTCCGTACGTCGATGCCCTCGGCCCACACTGGGTCGGGCAGTGCCGCCCGGGTACGCCGGAGGAAGTAGAGCTCCCGGGTGACCTCCAGGCCCAGCCGGGTGGCGAGCTCGTCGGAGCCGGGCAGACGTCCGTGGGCCCAGACCCGGATCCGGTCGCCACCGTGGTCGAGCAGCATCCGGAGCAGCGCCGTACCGGTGCCTCGGCGTCGTGCCGCTGGGGTTACGACCAGCTCGGCGGATCCGTCGGCGGCCAGGGCGCCGTACCCGATGAGGTTCCGGGCGCTCTGCAGGCCGGAGACCTCGATGGTGCCGGGTTCGCCCTCGTACGCGAGGACGTGGACGTCGCCGGAGTGCTCGCCGTCGAGATGGAGCAGTGTGCGCTCCGACAACGGATTCACTCCGTCGCTCTGTGCCGCCAAATGGGCGAGCTCTGTGACGGCGGCGGCAGTGGCCGGGGGCAACGGTGAGGGTACGGCTTCGAGAGTCACCCGAATACCGTAAAAGGTCCGGACGAGTTCATGCTCAAGTCCTTTCAGAGGCCCGGCGAGTCGGGTAATTTCGCGGCACCGCGCATCAAAGGTGATCGCAACGACGACGGAGAAGACATGGCCTTGACAGGACGAGACAAGACGTGGCCGAGGAAGCGATGGGCCCTCGGGCTGGTCGCCGCCGGGACGGCCGCTGTGCTCGGCTTGGCCACGGGGGGAACCGTGACCCAGGCTGCGACGGCGAAACCGAAGCCGACGCACACCCAGATCCAGCTGCTCGCCATCAACGACTTCCACGGCAACCTGGAGCCGGCGACCGGCTCGAGCGGCAACATCAACGGCACGCCGGCCGGCGGAGCGGCGTACCTCGCCACGCACCTGAAGCAGATGCGCGCGGCCGCGCAGGCCAAGGGACAGGATTCGGTGACGGTCGCCGCGGGTGACCTGATCGGTGCCTCGCCGCTGCTGTCGGCCGCGTTCCACGACGAGCCCACGATCGAGGCTCTGAGCGGGATGGGCCTGGAGGCCGCCTCGGTTGGCAACCACGAGTTCGACGAGGGCTGGCACGAGCTGCTCCGGATGCAGACCGGCGGCTGCCTGCCGGACGGCGACGGGCAGAACAACCAGAACTCCTGCCCGGACCCCACGCACCCGTTCACGGGCGCGAAGTTCAAGTACCTGTCGGCGAACGTGTTCTTCGAGAACACGCAGAAGACGCTGTTCGCGCCGTACACGATCAAGACCTTCAAGGACGGCCGCAAGGTCGGGTTCATCGGTATGACGCTGGAGAACACACCGAACATCGTCACCAAGTCCGGCGTCGAGGGCCTGACGTTCAAGGACGAGATCGAGACGGCGAACGCCCTGGTCCCGGTGCTGAAGAAGAAGGGCGTCGAGTCGATCGTCGTGCTGCTGCACGAGGGCGGCTTCCCGGCCGACCCGCGGGCCTACAACAGCTGCCCGGGCATCTCCGGCCCGGTCGTCGACATCAACGCCGGACTGGACCCGGAGATCGACGCGATCATCTCCGGCCACACCCACCAGGCGTACAACTGCACGCTGATGGACAGCGCCCCGCAGCCGCAGCCGCGGCTCGTCACCAGCGCCTCGTCGTTCGGTCGGCTTGTGACCGAGGTCCGGCTGAGCATCGACAACAAGACCGGTGACGTCGACCGGCTGAACACGATGGCCAACAACCAGATCGTCACCCAGGACGTCCCGCAGGACCGCAAGACGAGCGAGTTGATCGCGAAGTACAAGACGCTGGTCGACCCGATCGCGAACAAGGTGATCGGCCACCTCACCACCCCGTCGGTGGTGCGCACTCCCGACGACTCGCTCGAGTCACCGCTCGGCAACCTGATCGCCGACGCGCAACTGGCGGACCCGTCGGTGGTGACGGACGGGAAGACACCGGTGGTGGCGTTCATGAACCCGGGCGGCATCCGGGCCGACCTGGCCTCGACCGGTGGTCAGGTCACCTTCGGACAGGCGTTCACGGTGCAGCCGTTCAACAACTTCCTGGTGTCGATGGACATGACGGGCGCCCAGATCAGGGCCCTGCTGGAGCAGCAGTTCTCCGGGGTCAACGGTCCGGAGCCGGCCAAGTTCAAGGTGCTCCAGGTCGCCGGCATCACCTACACCTGGAACCCGGCCGCCGCGGCGGGCTCGAAGGTGGTGGCCGGATCGATCAAGATCGCCGGTCAGCCGCTGGTGGACGCGACGTCGTACCGGATCGTCACGAACAACTTCCTCTCCGACGGCGGTGACGGCTTCCCGGCCTTCACCACCGCGACGAGCAAGTTCTTCGGCGGCCTCGACATCGACGCCTTCGCGAACTACCTGACCGCGCACGACCCGTACACGCCGGTGGCGACGGACCGGATCTCGATCGGTTCCTGACGTCAGAGGAAGAACTTCACCAGCACGATGGCCAGGGAGGCGGCGGTGGTCAACGCCGCCTTCCCTGAGCCGAAGCCGCGCTTGAACGCGGTGCCGAACACGGCGACCGTCAGCGGCACCAGCATGACCAGCAGCGTGATCCCGGCCGCATGCACTCCGACATGCGACCGCCCGGTCAGCACCAGGCCAAGGACGAATGCGAACGTCAGCCCGAGCCAGGTCGTGATCTGGATCGGCCCGTCGTCAATGCGATGTCCGCGATGCGACGCTCGGGTCGCACGGCGATGCGAAGTCGGAGCAACGTGCGCCATCGGTCACCTTCCGAAAAGAACCGAGTACGCAAGGTAGCAGCATCTTCCCCAGAAGGTAAAAGCCCCAGCCACCCGCGAACAGTCCCAGCCACCGCCGAATGAAGGAGCCTCGCGGGTACGACCGGGCGTGCGGCACCAGCGCTCGGGACCTCGGACAGGATCTGGGGACCTCGGACACGTTATGACCTGTCCCAGGTCCCCGGTTCCTGTCCGCGGTTCCTGTCCGCGGTTCCTGTCCGCGGTCCTCGGTTCCCGGTTCGTGGCCGCGGGTTCGGGTTCCTGGGGGTTGGTCAGGGTCCGGGCCGGGGGCGGGTTCAGCTGGCTGCGGATGGGTGCTCAGCCTGGGGGCGGTGCTCAGCCGCCGGCGAAGGGTGGGAGGGCATCGACCTGGGCGCCGGCGTGCAGCGGAGTCGCGGGGTCGGCGCGCTGGCCGTCCAGTAGGAACGTGCAGATGCCGAGCACCCGGGCCAACTCGGGCCGGTCGGTGGAGACGGTGCCGATGAGGTCGCGGATCGAGGTGGCGTCGGCCGTCGCGGAGGACTCGCCGGCGGCGCTGCGTGCGGCGGCGAAGTACCTGATGGTCACTTCCGGCATCTGGGAGTACGCCTCACTGGTCGATAGCTCTTCCGCTATTATGTCAGCTTGCTGTTGCTACCCAGTGTGTCTCAGGTCCGCGGCAACGACGCCGCCGGGGCCTGACGACCGGGCACAAGGAGACAGCGTGAGTACGTTGCTTCTGCTGACGAACGCACTGCAGGCCTCCACGGAGGTGCTGCCGTCGCTCGCGCTGCTTCCGCATCAGATCCGGATCCTCCCCGCCGAGGTTGCCGCGCTGGTCGATGCTCCCGACGCGGATGCCGTCCTGCTCGACGCCCGCCGTGACCTGGTCGCCGTCCGGGGCGTCTCCCGCCTGATCCGGACCACCGGGATCGAGGTGCCGCTGATCCTCGTCGTCACCGAGGGCGGTCTGACCGCGGTGAACGCCGACTGGGGCGCGGACGACGTACTGCTCGACACTGCCGGTCCCGCCGAGATCGAGGCTCGGCTGCGGCTGGTGATCGGCCGCCTCGCCGCGGCCCGCGACGAGGACCCCGACTCCAGCCTCATCCGTACCGGCGATGTCGTGATCGACGAGGCGTCGTACACGGCGAAACTGAACGGGCGGGCGCTCGACCTCACCTACAAGGAGTTCGAGCTGTTCAAGTTCCTCGCGCAGCACCCTGGCCGGGTGTTCACCCGCGAGCAACTGCTGCAGGAGGTCTGGGGCTACGACTACTTCGGTGGCACCCGGACGGTCGATGTGCACGTACGACGGTTGCGCGCGAAGCTCGGCCCGGAGCACGAGTCCCTGATCGGCACCGTGCGCAACGTCGGCTACCGCTTCGTCGTCCCACCGGTCACCACCCGCGAAACCGCTGACGCGTCGGCCTGAACCAGGCGGCCGTCTCAGTCCTCGGGGCGGCCGCGGAGGCGCTTGGTCTGGCCTCGGCGTTTCTTGTCGTCGAGCCTGCGCCGGACGGACCCCTTGCTCGGCTTGGTCGGCCGCCGCTTCCTCGGCGGTGGTGCGATCGCCTCCCGGATCAGCGCCACGAGCCGCTCGCGAGCCGCCTCCCGGTTCCGCCACTGCGACTTGTACTCCGACGCCGCGATCGTCACCACACCGTCGACCAGCCGCGACCCCAGCCGTTCCAGCGCCCGCGCCTTCAGTACGTCGCTCAGTGCCGTGGTCGCCGCCACGTCGAAACTCAGCTCCACCCGGCTGTCCGTCGTGTTGACCGACTGCCCACCCGGTCCACTGGACCGCGAGAACCTCCACCCCAACTCGCTGTCCGGAATGACCACCCCCGCTCGCACCACCAGTCCGTTCTCCACCCGCCCATTGTCCAGTCCGAGGAGTGAAACGGCTGGTTGAAGCGTAAACACTGCGACGTACTGTTGATTGCTATGAGCCTGGGGACATGGGTACTGGTAGCGGCGGTAGCCGCTGGTGTCCTGTTCAGCCTGGCCAAGGTGTGGTGGGACGGGCGGTTCCGGAAGGTCGTGACGCGGGAAGTGGACGGCGTGGAGCGGGTTTCCGCGGCAGAGGTCGGTGCGGAGCTGGGGGAGCGGGCGACGCTGCTGCAGTTCTCGTCGGCGTTCTGCGCACCGTGCCGGGCGACCCGGCGGACACTGGCCGAGGTCGAGGGCATGGTCGACGGCGTGCGGCATGTCGAGCTCGACGCGGAGTCGCACCTGGATCTGGTCCGGCGGCTCGACATCCTGCGGACCCCGACGACGCTGGTGCTCGACCGCACCGGAGCGGTCGTCAAGCGCGCCAGTGGTGCGCCGCGCAAGCCCGACGTGATCGCAGCGCTGGCGACCGCGCTCGACCGCCAGCCGCAGTAGACGGCGTCCGGTAGCTGCCAACCCGATGGCGGATGCACCGCCTCGTAGGGAATGCTGTGCCCGTGAGCTACCCAGCCGGTTGGTACGACGACCCACAGGACCCGACTCAGCAGCGCTACTGGGACGGCAACGCCTGGACTGATCAGCGCCGTGGCCAGCAGAGTCCGGGTCCGTACCAAGGTCAGCAGTACGGGCAGCCCGCCCAGCACGGCCAGGTGTACGGCGGAGGGCAGTCCGGCCCGCCGACCCAACCGCAGTACGGCCAACCCGCGCAGTACGGCCAGCCGACGCAGTACGGACAACCCCAGCAGTACGGACAGCCTCAGCAGTACGGGCAACCGCAGTACGGGCAGCCGCAGCAACAGGGACAGGGCTACCCCACGTACCCGCAACAGCAGGGCGGCTACGGCTACCCCGGACTGCGGGTGGCCTCGACTCCGGACGGCCAGCCGCTGTCCGGCTGGTGGCGCCGCGTCTGGGCCCGTGTCCTCGACTCGATCATCGTCGGGATCATCGGCCTGCCGCTGACCGGCTACTTCTACTACCAGTACTTTCAGGTGATCTGGGACTACCTCGAAGACACCATGGACGCCGCGGCCGCGGGGAACACCCAGCCGAGCACCACGTTGCCGGCCGAGGCGTACCAGTGGATGATCCCGGCTGTGCTGATCGGCCTGGTGGTCGCCTTCGCCTACGAGTACTTCTTCCTGACCAAGAAGGGCGCGACGCCGGGCAAGATGGCGCTGGGTATCTCGGTCCGGCTGCGCGACGTCGCCGGCCTGCCTCCGGGTCAGGCAGTGGCGAAGCGCTACGGCTTCATCATCGGCCTCAGCCTGCTCGGCGCGATCCCACTGATCGGCACCCTGTTCGGGTTCATCGCGCTGATCAACTACCTCTGGCCGCTCTGGGACGACAAGAAGCAGGCCCTGCACGACAAGGTCGCCGCCACGAACGTGGTCCGGACCAGCTAGGCCTGTCCGAAATCTGATCAGTTGTCTCACTCAATGGGACCAGAGTCGGACAGTCACCCGGGTTTCCGTAGTCTCGATCCGTGGCATACACGACATGGCTGACCAAGCGCCGGGCAGTGGACAACTGCCGGGTGCGCTCGTCGCTGTGTCGTCGCCGCTGACCAGGCGGCGTCCCGAGCGCTGCGGAACCGGTCGCTGAGCATGGTTCCGCGTACGTCGTCTCCCCGCAGACCCGGGCGGGTCCGGCTCGAACCACTCCTTCTCCGGGAGTCGTCATGTCCGATCGGACGGCGCAACAGCACACGGTGAAACACCCCCAGGTCGACCCGCGGGGACTCCGGTTCGCGGCCGGCGTCACCACGGTGCTCCTGGCTCTGACGCTCGTACTGAACAGCGCCTGGCCGCTCGCGGTGCAGACCGTGGTGTTCGCGATCTCGGTCGCGTTCGGCGTCCAGGCATCGCCGTACGGGCAACTGTTCAAGCGGCTGATCCGGCCACGGCTCGGTCCGCCCAAGGAGTTGGAGGATGCCGCTCCGCCGCGGTTCGCCCAGCTGGTCGGCCTCGTCTTCGCAGTCGTCGGTCTGGTCGGGTATCTGACCGGTGCGACGGTGCTCGGCGTGGTCGCCACCGGATTCGCCTTGGTCGCCGCGTTCGTGAACGCAGCCGTCGGGCTCTGCCTCGGTTGCGAGGCCTATCTGCTGATCCACCGCATTCGTACGCCAACCCGTGACACCAACGCCGCTACCAACTGAGAAGAGGCAGCACACATGAGCAGGGAATCCGCGCTCGTCTCGGCCGACTGGGTCGAGGAGCACAAGAACGACGCCGGGGTCGTCCTGATCGAGGTCGACGAAGACGTCTCGGCGTACGACGCCGGCCACATCGCCGGCGCGATCAAGCTGGACTGGAAGGACGACCTGCAGGACCCGGTCCGCCGGGACTTCGTCAGCCAGGAGCAGTTCGAGGCGCTGCTGTCCGACCGCGGCGTGAAGAACGACGACACGGTCGTGCTCTACGGCGGCAACAACAACTGGTTCGCGGCGTACGCGTACTGGTACTTCAAGCTGTACGGGCACGGCGACGCCCGGCTGCTCGACGGCGGGCGCAAGCGCTGGGAGCTGGACAGCCGCGAGCTGACCGACGAGGTCGTCAAGCGCGAGGCCACCGAGTACAAGGCGAAGGCGCAGGACCTGAACATCCGTGCCTTCCGCGACGAGGTGAAGGACGCGATCGGCGTGAAGAACCTGGTCGACGTCCGCAGCCCCGACGAGTACGCCGGCCGGCTGCTGGCTCCGGCCCACCTGCCGCAGGAGCAGGCGCAGCGCGCCGGGCACATCCCGACCGCGGCGAGCATCCCGTGGAGCAAGGCGGCCAACGACGACGGCACCTTCCGCTCCGACGACGAACTGCAGAAGCTGTACGCCGACGCGGGCGTCGACTTCGGCAAGGACACCATCGCGTACTGCCGGATCGGCGAGCGCTCGGCGCACACCTGGTTCGTGCTGCACGAGATCCTCGGCCAGGCGAACGTGAAGAACTACGACGGTTCCTGGACCGAGTGGGGTTCGCTGGTCGGCGTACCCGTTGCCCTGGGCGACGAGCCCGGAAAGGCCTGACACATGTGCGGAGCGAAGAAGGGCGGCCTCGACCTCAAGGGTGTCGACGTCGACAAGGAAGCCGTCATCCAGGGCCAGGTCCTGCGCGGCGAGGAGCCGGTCGGTGGCGCGTACGTGCGGCTGCTGGACTCCTCCGGTGAGTTCACCGCCGAGGTGCCGACGTCGGCGACCGGGCACTTCCGGTTCTTCGCGGCGCCGGGCAGCTGGACGCTGCGCACGCTGGCGCCGAAGGCCGACCCGGTCGACCGTCAGGTCGTCGCCCAGTACGGCGCGGTCGCGGAAGTGTCCGTCACCGTCTGAGCCGTCGATCGTTACTGATGGTGCCACCTCCACCCGACGGTGGCCCACCCTGAAGTAAGCCCCGAAGGGCCCGGACCTTGCGCGTTCGGGCCCTTCGGCATGTCCGGATCCGCCGCCGTACAGGGCTTTGCGGTCATCGTGCCCGAGTTACGGGTACGGCGTGAAATCTCGGCTGCCGGGCGGCCAGGTAACGGTTTGGTCTCGGAGCGGGGTCAGCTCGTCACCTACCGCAATCGGCTGAGTTGTGTCTGTGTCCTGACCCGCACTTCGGGTCACGTCATCACTCAGGGAGGAGGGGTCAATGCGACCCCGCATCGGATACAAGAAGCTCGCCGCCGTCGGAGTTGCGGCGGTTGTCGGCGTGGCTTCTACGATCGCGCTGACTTCGGGTTCTGCGTCCGCCTCGCCGGTTTTCGGATACAGCGGCTACTCGTACGGGACCGACGTTGAATCCGGGCTGGCGAACAGCGGCCCGCAGGTGGTCAGCAAGTTCGGTTGCACCACGGACGCCACGAAGGCCGACAAGAACGACATCGCCACGGCGAACGTGAACAACCAGGCGATCGCCCGCAGCGTGCGGACCGACACGCACGCGTTCAACGACAACAGCGGGACCGGCGTCACCAGCAACGCGACCGCCGTTGACATCAAGGTCGGCAACCTGCTCACGCTGACGGGTGTGAAGACCACCACCACGGCGAAGTACTCCAAGGGCCAGCTGTCCTACACCGGCAACACGACGTTCGCCGGCGTGAAGATCGGCGCCCTCTCGGTGCCGTCGCTGATCAAGCCGAAGTGGAACACCAAGGTCGCCGTTCCGGGCCTGGGCTACATCGTGCTGAACCGTGTCGGTGGCGTGAAGACCAGCTCCGGCATCTACTCGTACGCGCAGGCGGTCGTGCTGCACGCGACGGTGAAGAACCAGTACATCCCGGAGGGTGTCGACGTCGCGGTGCTGAAGACCCGCGCGGAGATCTCCAAGCCGGCCACCGCGCTGGTGATCGGTGATGCGTACGGCACCAAGGCCAACGCCGACAAGCTGGCCGTCTCCGGCCCGACGTCGCTTCAGACCACCTGCCAGGGGACTGAGGGCAAGACGGTGAAGGTGGCCGTCGGCGAGCTGAACATCCCGAAGGTCGCCTACGTGGGCGCGGTCTACACCACGAAGAACGGCGCCATCGGCGAGAACAAGTCCTACATCAACTTCACCTCGCACGTCGGTGGAGTGAAGGTCGGCAACCTGTCGATCGGCGCCATCGAGTCCTCGGCGTCGGCGTGGAAGACCAAGGACGGCAAGGGCGGCGTGAGCTCGTCCTCGAGCATCGCCTCGATCAAGGTCGGCAACAAGACCTACCCGGTCGCGACCGGCGAGAACAAGACGCTGGAGATCCCGGGTGTCGCCCGGCTGACCTTCAACCAGGTCCTGCGGCAGCAGCGGTACATCTCCGTGAACGCCCTGGTGATCGACGTCTACAGCCTGAACACCAAGGTCATCGTCGGCCACTCGGCCGCCGGCGTCGTCAGCTGATCCAGCTCGACGCACCTTTCTGAGTCGAACCTCACCGACCCAGAACAGCACACACCCGGCCCCGGCCCGGATCTCACGATCCGGGTCCGGGGCCGGCGCTATTCCTGCCGCAGCCGCGCTGCGAGCTCCGCATTGCGTTGCGCGAATGTCCGCCAGGCAACCGGCGTAGCCTCCACCCGGTCGCGGGCGGTCGTCTCCGTCACCGCCTGCTGCGTCCAGGTCTGCATCCGCCCACCGAGCATCCGGAACCGCACCAGCACACCGTCCGACCAGCCGTGGACGTCGACATCCTGCGGCTCGAGCCGGGACACCTTCTGCTCCGCGACGATCCACTCGAACGCCGCGAGCTCGTCCTGCAGTTTGGCCGCGAACTCGAACCGGAGCCCGGCCGCGGCCCGATCCCGGCGACGTATGAGCTCGGCGCGCAACGCCGTCACCGCGGCCGGGTCACGCTCGAGTACGGCGCACGCCGTCCGGGCGAGTGCCTCGCGGTCGTCCGGCCCGATGCCGAACAACTCAGCGAACTCACGGACCGAACCGTTGGAGTCGGCCGTGTACTGCAATGGCAGCACTCGCTGAAGCGCCGAGATCGCCTGCCGTACACGCAATCCGCCCAGGTACGGACCGAAGTGCGGCGCCGCGGGGCTGACGGTGTGCGTGAACCGCAGCCCCGGCCGCTGGGGTCCGTCGTCGAAGCGGATGTAGCCGACGACCTCGGCCCCACCCTCCATGCGGTTCCAGCGCGGCTTGGAGTGCTCCAGCAGGTTGCGCTCCAGCCAGGCCGCCTCGTGCTCCGAGTCGCACCACACGCTCTCGATCCGCGCGATCCGGTTGACCATCCGAGCCAGCCGTGGCCGGTCGCCGAGGTGGGTCCAGTACGACTGCACCCGGCGGCGGAGGTTCACCGCGCGGCCGATGTACAGAACCTTGCCGGCGTCGTCGCGGAAGCGGTACACGCCAGGCTCCTGCGGGAGCCGGCGGGCAACGGCGCGTGCGGCGGTCACGGGTGTCAGGCGTCGAGGATGAGGGTGACGGGGCCGTCGTTGACGAGGGCGACGTCCATGTGGGCGCCGAACCTGCCGCGTTCGACCTTGGCGCCGAGTGATTCCAGGGCCGCGCAGAAGGCGTCGTACAGGGGTTCGGAGACCGGGCCGGGGGCGGCGGCGCTCCATGACGGGCGGCGGCCCTTGCGGGTGTCGGCGTACAGGGTGAACTGGCTGATCGCGAGGATCGGTGCCTGCTCGTCGGATGCGGACCGCTCGTCGTGGAGGATGCGCAGGGTCCAGATCTTGGCGGCGAGTGCCTTCGCCTTCTCCTCGGTGTCGTCATGTGTGACGCCGAGCAGGACCACAAGCCCCGGCCCCTCGATCGCTCCGACCACTTCGCCGTCGACGGTCACCGACACCTGGCTCACCCGCTGTACTACAGCTCTCATGGAACCATCCTGCCCTGCGGGATATGGTCCGGTCATGGCGTCCACTCTGATCACCGTTGCCCCGACCGGTGCCGAGACCGCGAAGGCGGACTGCCCGGCCCTGCCGACCACGCTCGACGAGCTGGTGGAGACGGCGAAGCGGTGTGAAGCCGCCGGGGCGGCGATGATCCACCTGCACATCCGCGACGGTGAGCACCGGCCGACGCTCGAGCTCGGCCGCCTGACCGACGCGGTCGCCGCGATCCGGGCGAACACCGGGCTGATCGTGCAGCTGTCGACAGGCGGCGCGGTGACGGATCCGTACGACCACCGGCTCCGGGTGCTCGACGCCGGTCCCGACTCCTGCTCGCTGACGATGGGCACCGTCAACTTCGGTGACGACGTGTTCATGAACCCGTGGCCGTTCGTAGCCGAGCTCTACCAGCTGAGCCAGGAGCGCGAGGTGGTGCCGGAGTTCGAGCTGTTCGACCTCGGGCACGTGGCCGCGCTGCACCGGCTGCTGGACAAGTTCGGCCTGCCGTACGGCGGCCGCGTGCACTGCGACCTGGTGATGGGCGTCCCGGGCGGCATGCCCGGTACGACGGACGCCCTCGTGGCAGCCGTCAACGCGCTCCCCGCCGCCGTCACGTCCTGGTCGGCGACAGGCATCGGGCGTACGTCGCTCAACGTCGCGCTGGCCGCCTTGTCGAAGGGCGGTCACCTCCGGGTCGGCATGGAGGACACGCTGACGCTGGCGAAGGGCAAGCCGGTCACGCACAACGCCGAACTGGTCGAGCGCGCCGCTGCTCTCGCGACGATGGCTCAGCGCCCGCCGATGTCGCCGGACGAGGCACGCGACCTCTTGAACGTGAAGCGCGACCGCTGAACCACGAACCACACCGCGCCGGCCACGACGATCGTTGCCTCCAGCAATAGCCAGTCACGGAGGTAGTTGCGCGGCAGCACGGTCGGGTTGACGCCCTTGCCCTGCCGCAGCAGCAGCGGGAGCGCGATCAGTGTGGTCAGACCGACGTACAGCAAGGTGGTTCGGACCGCGCTGATGGTGCGGTGGTGGTCCGGACCGGCGGACCACCGGGTCACCAGCCAGCCGGTACCGATCGTGAGCGGGACAAGGAAGAAGTCGTCGGCCAGCACCGCGCCGGCGAGCCACAGTGGCAGCCGGATGAGCGCTTGGACCTGCACCGCGTCCAGCAGGAGCCACAGTCCCCAGAGGCCGACGCCAATACCGGCAGCTGCGAGGGATGCTCGGAGTTTCATGCGATGACCTCCAGGCGGTGGACCCACTTGGTCTGCAGTACGCCGGGGCGGTTCGGCGCGATGATGCGGGCCGGGTGGCCGTGGTCGAGGGCCAGCTCACCGCCGTTCAGGCCTAGTGCGAGCAAGGTGAGTGGATCATCTGCGAACTCGGATGGCAGCTCGCTGGTCGCGTAGAAGCCGCCCTTCTCCATCGAAACCACCCGGACCCGGGAACCCTTCGGCGCACCGCAAAGCTGCAGGAGATCGCGGATCCGGATGCCTTCCCACCGTGCGCCCTGGCTCCAGCCTTCGACGCAGGCGATCGGCAGATCGGACCGGCTCTGCGGCAGCTGGCGCAACTCTTCGAGTGTGTACGACAGCTCCTGCGGTCCCTTGATCGTGAAGCGCCAGTCCGGTCCGATCCCGGTGACACCCGCGTCGTGCGCAGTACGGTTGACCGGAAGGCCCTGCGGACCGACGTTCGGCTTGCGAGGCGCCAGCACCGCGACCGGCCCGAGGGCCGGCACGGATTGCCCGACCGACGTGATGCCGGCCAGCGCAACCGCCCCGGCGACGGTCCGGAACAGCCCGCGACGGGTCAGTCCGGTGATTGCTGGCGGCAACGAGTCGGCCACCTCGTCCGTCGTACGGTGCCAGTGCGTGACGATCAGCGGGAACTTGACCGCGAGGTGGACCAGCAGTGCGCCGATGATGATCCACGCCAGCGCGTAATGCGTTTGTTTGAAGGGAAACGGCCACGGATACCACTGCAGCGTGTTGACGAACCCGATGAACAACTCGAGCGCCAGCGCGGAGACCAGCACCAGGATCGAGAGCCGCTCGAGGACACCGGCGAGGGCTTGTCGGCTAGGCGGCCAAGGGAGCTTGGCGAACAGCTTGGGATAGACGGTCCACAACTTTGCCAGCAGCAACGGTACGGCGACCGTCCCACTGAGGACATGCAGGCCCTGTGTCACGCGGTACAGGGAGGCCGGCCGGCTCGGGATGTGAAGCCACCCGGGGGTGTCCTGCTGGAAGTGGCTGAACAGCCCGGTGAGGAAGCAGATCGTCACCGCGATCGCGAGCCAGCGTCCGATCACCGTCGCGACCCGCGGATGGTGCAGCGGGGAGGGGAACGACTTCTCCGTCGGGGGCGCCGGAAGCTTCATGCTTCCACTACAACGCAGATCGCCTGCCCCGAACGCCGCTCACCGGTTACTGCTCGCGAACGGCCGGACCGTCAGTAGACGATCGCCTGCGTCCCGTCGGTGAGGATCTCCTCGGTGAACGCCGGGGCGCCGGCGATCCGGGTGCCGGGGAGCAGGTCGGCCTCGGTGAGGTCGCGGCGCTTCGCGCACTGGGTGCAGACCGTGAGCTGCCCGCCCTCCAGAACCGCACCGACAAGGTCCGCCAGCGGCGCCGCGTGCGGGAGTTCGAAGGTCTCGGCGCGTCCGGGGACGGCGAACCAGACGGCGTCGCCGGTCAGCCACAGGGAGACGGTGGCTCCGGCGGCCACGGCGGTGGCGGCGACGGTGAACGCCTGGTTCGCGCGTTCGGCCTCTTCGGCGCCTGCGGTCAACTTGATCACCAGGGTGCGAGACATCACGCCACGGTAACCGAAGCTTCCGGGCCGGTATCCCCTAGACTGGCCGACGTGTTGCACGTCATCTTCACCACGCTGCTGGTCCTGGTCTGTGTGTTCATGGGCTGGTTCTCGGCCTTCGTCGTCTATCGGCTGTACCGCGGCCGCAGCGCGAACTGAGTGACCTGATGGCGTTCGAGATCCCGCAGGACCTGCACCCCGACCTGATCCCCCTCGCGTGGCTGCTCGGTCGCTGGGAAGGCCGCGGCCACGGCGACTACCCGACGATCGAGAAGTTCGAGTTCGGGCAGCAGATCGACTTCAGCCACAACGGCAAGCCGTACCTGCACTACGTCAGCCAGACCTACGTGGTAGGCGAGGACGGCACGAAGGAGCGCCCGCTGGCGGTCGAGACCGGTTTCTGGCGGCCGCAGCCGGACAACAAGGTCGAGGTCATCCTGGCCCACCCGACCGGCTTCGCCGAGATCTGGTACGGCGACATCGACGGCGCGAAGATCGAATTGCAGACCGACGTCATCGCCCGGACCGTGAGCGCCAAGGAAGTCACCGCCGGCCACCGCCTCTACGGGCTGGTCAAGGGCGAGCTGCTCTGGGCCTACGACATGGCCGCCGAGGGCCAGGCCCTCCAGCCCCACCTCTGGGCCACCCTCGTCCGTTCCTGACCCGCACGCCCCCGCCGCCAGCCGACCCGCGCCGCTCCCCGGAGCTTTCTGCGTCGCGGTCTGGTGGGTTGACCCACGAGCCTGTGGGTTGGCCCACCGCACGCGTTGGGCCAACCCACACGCGGATGGGTCAGCCCATCAGAGCGGGGCGGAGGGCGGGGGTGGAGGGGCGGGAGTGCGGGGCGCACCGGGGTCAGCTTTCGGCGACCCAGGAGTACTCGACCTTCGGGCGTCCGCTGCGGCCGTCGTACCGCTGGGTGCGGAGCGCCTGTCCCTGGTCGGCGAGGTGCTCGAGGTACCGGCGTGCGGTGATCCGGGAGGTGCCGAGCGACGTCGCGACCTCCTCGGCCGTCCAGCCCTCGCGGTTGCCGAGCAGTTGTACGACGCGATCCAGCACCGAACCGGCCAGCCCCTTCGGCACCGACGAGACGGTTGCTGGATGCAACAACCGGTCGACCTCGTCCTGATCCGCGACCACCTGCCCCGCCTCGGCCGCTCGCCGCTGCCGTGCATACGCCGTCAGCCGGTCCCGCAAAGTCTCGTAGGCAAAGGGTTTCAGCACGTATTGCACGACGCCGATCCGTGCCGCGGCCTGTACCGCGGCCACTTCGCGCGCCGACGTCACCGCGACCACGTCGATCTGATTGCCCAGGGCCCGCAGTCGGCGGACTACGTCAAGTCCATGCCCGTCGGGCAGGTTCATGTCCAGCAGCACCAGGTCGATCTCGCCACGGGCCAGGACCTGCAGCGCACGAGCCGCCGTACCGGCGACGCCGATGCAGGTGAAGCCCTGCAGGCGATCGACGTACGTGCGATGGGCCTCCGCGGCGACCGGGTCGTCCTCGACGACGAGGACCCGCAGGTCAGGCACTGGCGCTCACCGCCCGCGGCAGCCGGACCCGGACGGTCAGCGCCGGTACGTCGTCCAGCTCGGAGTCCGGGTCGACCATCAGCGTGCCCTGCCAGCGCTCGACCGTGCTGCGCACCAGCACGAGGCCGAGCCCGTGTCCCGGCTCCGCCTTCGTCGTCCAGCCCCGGTCGAACATGTGCGCCAGCTCGGTCGCACCCAGCTCGGCACCGGTGTTCGTGACGATCAGGTCGATCGCCTCGCGCGTCGTACCGGCCCGCAGCTCGACCCGGCGTGGAGCGGGACCGCCCCGTGCGGCCTCGATCGCGTTGTCCAGCAGGTTTCCGACGACCGTGACCACGTCCTGCGCGGGCAACCGCGTGTTCAGCGGCTCCTGGCCGAGCTCCAGCGTCAGCACCACGCCGCGTTCCTGTGCCTGCGCGAGCTTGGCGAGCAGCAGCGACGCGAGCACGGGATCACCGACCGTACCGACCACCCGATCCGTCATCGCCTGTGCGAACTGCAGCTCGGACACCGCGAACTCGCGAGCCCGCTCCGGCCTGCCGATCTCGATCAGGCTGACCACGGTGTGCAGCCGGTTGGACGCCTCGTGGTTCTGCGCCTGCAGGGATTCGGCGAGACTCCGCACCGCATCCAGCTCCCCGAGCAGCCGCTGCAGCTCGGTGTGGTCTCGCACCGTCACGATGCGGCCGGAGCGTGACGGTTGCTGGTTCACGACCACCACACCCTGCACTCCGAGGTGGAGTTCGTCGTACGCCGTTCTGCCCGCGCGCAGCAACTCCGCGAGCGTGGCGGGCAGATGCAGGTCCTCGATCGGCGTACCCGGGATGACCTCGCTCAGGCCGAGCAGCTCCTGGGCCTCGTCGTTGGCGAGTTGGACGCGGCCGTCGGCGTCCAGCAGGATCAGCCCTTCGCGGGCGGCGTGCAGCACGCCCTCGTAGAAGTCGAGCATCCGCGCGAGCGACTGGGTGCCCATCCCGCGGGTGGCCCGGCGGACCCGCCAGGTGACCAGCGCGTTGCCGGCGATCGCGACCCCGAGCATGAGGCTGGCGACGCCGAGCATCGAGCGCAGATCGAGCCGGATCAGCTCCCACCAGCCGGGTGGCGCGAGGCCGGCAGCCGCCGCATCCCGCTCTGCCTGCGCGCGGGAGCGGCTGACCATGGTGATCGACACCATCAGGATCAGGATCGCGACCGTGACCGTCTGCAGCCAGAGGACCTGGCGGCGCAGTTCCCAGGGCCGGCGACGCATGCGGACAGTCTGCACCGAGAACGATATGAACGAAACGCGCACTTCTCCTGTGCGTCACGTCACAGTTACCCAAGCAGCATCCGGCCCCTCCTCCATTGCCCGCCGGCCGATACAGGGAGTCCCACCATGTCGAGCCCGACCGAACCGCGACCGACCCCGGTCCGCAACGACCGGACCCATTTCCTCTACATCGCCGTGATCGTCGCCGTCCTGCTCGGCATCGGTGTCGGCTTCCTCTTCCCGGACTTCGCGGTCGAGCTGAAACCGCTCGGCACCGGGTTCGTGAACCTGATCAAGATGCTGATCAGCCCGATCATCTTCTGCACGCTGGTACTCGGCATCGGCTCGGTCCGGCAGGCCGCCAGCGTCGGCAAGGTCGGCGGTCTCGCGCTCCTCTACTTCCTGGTGATGTCGACGGTCGCGCTCGGTATCGGCCTGGTGGTCGGCAACATCGTCCAGCCGGGTTCCGGTCTGAACCTGACCGACAAGCTCCGGGAGACCGGTCAGAAGCAGGCCGCCGGCGCGCACGAGAGCACGACCGACTTCATCCTCGGCATCATCCCGAAGTCGCTGCTGTCCTCGCTGACCGAGGGAGAGGTGCTGCAGACCGTGCTGGTCGCCCTGCTGGTCGGCTTCGCGCTGCAGGCGATGGCTGCCAAGGGTGAGCCGATCCTGACCGCCATCGGGCACATCCAGCGGCTGGTGTTCAAGATCCTGTCGATGATCATGTGGACCGCGCCGATCGGTGCATTCGGCGCGATCGCGGCCGTCGTCGGCGCCACCGGCTGGGACGCGCTGGTCAGCCTGGGCAAGATCATGCTGGCCTTCTACATCACCTGCCTGCTCTTCGTGATCGTTGTCCTGGGCACCGTTCTTCGGGTGGTCACCGGGATGTCGATCTTCCAGCTGCTGCGCTATCTGGGCCGGGAGTTTCTGCTGATCGTGTCGAGCTCGTCGTCGGAGACCGCGCTGCCGCGGCTGATCGGCAAGATGGAGCATCTCGGCGTCGGCAAGCAGGTCGTCGGTATCACCGTCCCGACCGGGTACTCGTTCAACCTGGACGGCACAGCGATCTACCTGACCATGGCGTCGCTGTTCATCGCCGAGGCGATGGACACGCCGTTCTCGATCGGCCAGCAGATCTCCCTGCTGCTGTTCATGATCGTGGCGTCGAAGGGTGCTGCCGGTGTCACCGGTGCGGGCCTGGCCACGCTGGCCGGCGGCCTGCAGTCGCACCGGCCGGAGCTGGTCGACGGCGTCGGCTTGATCGTCGGCATCGACCGATTCATGTCCGAGGCCCGGGCGCTGACGAACTTCGCCGGCAACGCGGTCGCGACCGTCCTGGTCGGGCACTGGGTCGGGGCATTCGACAAGGAGCAGGCCAAGCAGGTCTTCGCCGGTGACGATCCGTTCGACGAGGCCGCGTTCGCGGCCGGAGACACCCACGCGGGCGACGTTCCCCTCGAGGACAGTCGCAGGACCGAGCCCAGCCGCAGTATCGACCACTGAGCCACCTGTCCCACCCCTCCGGCACTGCCCGTCAGCTCCCCCCCGCTGACGGGCAGTGCCGTCTTTCAGCTCCCTGTGAGCTTCTGGACCACCGGGGCGAGGTCGTCGAGGTACGTCGAGTTGACCGTGATGTACGTCGTACCGAAGGTGTCTCGCCGGCGCTCCAGCTCGTCCGCCATCTGCTGAGGCGTACCGCGCAGCATCATCAGCGAGTCGCTCGCCTCCAGCTCCTCCGGACTGACACCTGAGGCCTGCTTCGTCCACGGCGGGAGCTCGCGCGTCCCGGCCGCGAAGAGGTTCATCGCCAGCTCGATCTCGTCCGCCCGCGGTCCGGCCAGTTCTCGCAGGTCCTGGACGAGTCGCAGGATCTCCGCACGCGGCGTCATCGCGTCCTTGGCGATCGACACGATGTCGGCCCGGGCGGCGGCCAGCGCCAGCGCCCGCGGTCCACCGGCGGCGAGCATGATCGGCGTACGCCGCTCGCCGTCGAGGTCCGCCAGCAGGTCGAGGGTCTCGCGGACCTGGTCGCGGCGCTCCTTGCCCGATCCGAACGGCAGGCCGATCTCGGCCGCCTGCTGCTCGACACCCGGGCGACCGGTTCCGATGCCGAAGTCGAACCGGCCGTCGGTGAGCACGGTCAGCGTATGTGCGTCCCACGCGGCCTGCCGAGGCGTCCGCAGCGGGGCCGCGGCCACGAAGGTCCCGACCCGGATGTCGGCCAGCGTCGCGGCCATCGCGAGCGAGGCGAACGGTGACGGCAGCTGCAGGCCGTCGGGCATCAGCACGCTGGTGTAGCCGAGCTCTGCGGCCCGTCGCACCGTCGTGGTCCACTGCTCCGCGGTCGTCGGGCTGCCCACGACGCCGAAGCGGAATCGCTTGTCACTCATCGCCTTGCTCCCTTCACTGGATTCGATGCCTCCAGCCTGCCGGTGGGCGGGGTTGTCCACATCCCACGACGGGAGGCGTTCGCCGTACGCCGGCCGACGTACTCTGGTGACATGTCACGGATGCGCAGCCCCCTGCTCGACCGGCCCGGCGCGGTCGAGGCCGACGGACTCGACGCCGGGGTCGCGGCCCACTACGGCTCGGATCTGCGGGAGCAACGCGCCCTGGTCGCGGGGAAGGCGTTCGTCGACCTGTCGCACCGTGAGGTCGTCACGATCACCGGTCCCGACAGGTTGACCTGGCTGCACGCGCTGACGACGCAGTACTTCGAGGGGCTTACGCCCGGTACGTCGACAACCGCGCTGCTGCTGTCGCCGACCGGCCATGTCGAGCACGTGATGTACGGCGTCGACGACGGCGAGACGTTCTGGCTGCATACCGAGCCCGGCGCGGCCGCGGCCCTGGTCGAGTGGCTGCAGAAGATGGTGTTCATGTCCCGGGTGGAGATCGCGGATGTCACCGACGACTACGCGATCGTCTGGCGGCCCGGACCGGCTCCCGCGGACGGTCCGCTGACCCGCAGCGGTGCGGACTCGCTCGGCGGTCACGAGGTGTTCCTGCCGCGCGCCGAGTTGGCGGGTCTGGAGGGTCCGGCGGCTGGAGTCTGGGCGTACGAGGCGCTCCGGATCGAGGCCGGCAACCCACGGTTCGGCCTGGACATGGACGAGCGCGCGATTCCGAACGAGCTGGGCTGGCTCGGCGTCGGCGTACACCTGGACAAGGGCTGCTACCGCGGCCAGGAGACGGTCGCCCGGGTGAACAACCTCGGCCGCCCGCCACGCCGGCTGGTGCGACTGCACCTGGACGGTTCGGTCGACCACCTGCCCGCGCATGGGTACGCCGTACGCGTCGGCGACAAACAGGTCGGGTTCATCGGGTCCGCGGCGCGGCATCACGAGCTGGGCCCGATCGCACTGGCGCTGGTGAAGCGGAACGTGGACCCCGAGGTCGTGATCGAGGTCGTCGCCGAGGACCAGCCGACGGTGACCGCCACCCAGGAGGTCCTGGTCGACCCCGAGGTGGGGCTGCACGTGCGCTCGCGGCTGTGAGCCGGATCATTCGCAACACTGCTTTTTGCACCTGTACAGTTCAGCCGTGACCGAACCTGTGATCCTGGCCGACGTCGTCCGCAGCGGCTTCGTGGAGGGCCACCACCGCGGCTCCGTCGTGGTGACGAACCCCGATGGCTCCGTCGCGTGGGCGGCCGGTGTGGTGGACCAGCCGATGTTCCCGCGCTCGTCGAACAAGCCGATGCAGGCGCTCGGCATGCTCCGCAACGGGCTCACCCTCGACGGCAAGCTGCTGGCCCTGGCCGGCGCCTCCCACTCGGGCGAGCAGATCCACCTCGACGGCGTTCGCGAGATCCTCGCGATGGCCGGCACGGACGAGACCGCGCTGCGGACCCCGGAGGCGTACCCGCTGGCCGACGCGGCCCGGGACGCCTGGGTACGCGCGGGACACGGACCGGAGCGGATCACGATGAACTGCTCGGGCAAGCACGCGGCGATGCTCCTGACCTGCCAGGTCAACGGGTGGGCGTTCGACGACTACCGTGCACCGGATCACCCACTGCAGAAGGTGATCCGGACCGCGATCGAGGACTCGGCGGGGGAGAAGGCGTCGTACGTCGCGGTCGACGGCTGCGGCGCGCCGATCTTCGCCCTCAGCCTCGCCGGCTTGGCTCGTTCCTTCGGCCATTTCGCGGCCGCTGCTCCGGGCACGCTCGAGGCGCGGGTGAAGGATGCCTACCGGTCCTACCCGGAGTACGCCAGCGGGACCACGCGGGACGAGGCCGAGTTGATGCACGGCGTCGACGGCCTGTTCTGCAAGGCCGGAGCGGAGGGCGTGTACGCCGTGGGGCTGGCCGACGGCCGCGGCATCGCCCTCAAGATCGAGGACGGCGCCGCCCGGCCCCGCAAGGTCGTGATGGCCGCCGTCCTCCAGCGTCTCGGCTTCACCGACGACGTCGTCGAGAGCCACCTCCGCTTCCCGCTGTACGGCGGTGGCATCGACGTCGGCGCCGTACAGCCACACCCTCCGACGTTCAGCTGACGAGCGGGTGCGTCGGGGTCACCTCCGGCGTGTGGATCACGACGTCGAACCAGTCGGAGAGGCTGTTGCCGGTCATATACGACGCGGGGCCGGACTCCGGGAAGCCGCGCGTCCTGGCGGTGCCGTGCAGCCAGGCCCGGACCGCGTCCGGTTGCGGGCGGCTGTGGAGATCGAGGACGAACTGACCCTTGTGGGCAGTCGTGAGTTGGTGCTCGAACCAGTCGGACGATGCCGGCGGAAGCGTGACCGGGCCGAGCGTCGTGCCGTGGTCGACTGTGCAGCCGACGGAGCGGTAGCGGTCGCCGTACCAGTCACGGAGGTACGAACCGGCGTTGCGGAAGACGACGTCCGGGTCCGGTGGGACGGTGACGCGTAGGCCGGGGGCGTTCGCCGTGTGTGCGTTCGCGGCCCAGTAGATGACCTTGTTCCGGGTGAAACCGTGCCACCAGCGCACGTTCTCCGCTGCCCGGGCGTCGCGATAACTCCAGATCTCGGCCTCCGGCAGGCTGAACGCCGTGTAGAACGACAGGATCTGCCGGGCGTGGTGCTCGGTGAGCGCGTAGTCCCGGTCGTTCGGCCGATGCGGCAGCTTCCGGATCATGGCGTGCACCGCCTGCGCCCTGGCGACGTACGGCGCCTTGTCCTTGACCTCCTTCCAGTACCACTGGACATACGCACCGATGTCCTCGAGATGCGGCCGGATGGGCTTGAGGTTGCGGCGCAGTTCGGCCAGCCGGTGCGGTGCGCGGCGGTCGACGTACTC
This sequence comes from Kribbella sp. NPDC050281, assembly GCF_040655855.1. Classification (NCBI taxonomy): domain Bacteria; kingdom Bacillati; phylum Actinomycetota; class Actinomycetes; order Propionibacteriales; family Kribbellaceae; genus Kribbella; species Kribbella sp. NPDC050281. The sequence continues at coordinate 220,940 of NZ_JBFAKS010000008.1, forward strand.
GTCGATGGCGTCGTACGCGAGCAGCCGGGTGGCGAAGTACTCGGCGCCGGCGAATCGCACCTTGTCCCGATGCGTGGCGTTGTACCCGCGCAGGTAGTCGAACAGCTCGGCGATCTCGTGGGTCCGGCTCTCGGTGCTCAGTTGGCCGACGAGTGCGTTGAGATCACCGCGCCCGGTCAGCACGTACTCGTTCAGCTGGGTGCCCAGCGACCAGTCGTCCTCGAACGCGATGGCGCGGAAGCCGAGCCGCTCCACGAGGTAACGGACCACCCGCAGCTTCAGGTGGGTGAGCTCGGCCGTCGCATGGACGGCCTCCCCGAGCCCGACGATCTGTGCGCCACCGATGGACCGGCGGAGGTGGTCGAGATCTCCCAACGGCTCGGCATTGCGGGCGATCCAGTTCGTGATCGGGTCGCCGGAAGCCTGTGCCGGCACCAGTCCGGTCGCGATCGCCACACCGACCGCCGAGCCGGCCAGGAAAGTTCTTCGTGTGATGGTCATGCCACACCACTCTGGCCGGACGAGGCGTCCCCGGCATCCGCCGCTGGAGGGCTTCACAGATACGCCGTCCGTCGTACGCACGGAGTCCGCCGCGGGTCATTTGGCGCGGAGGCGGTCCACTCGCGGTGAGCTGATCGGGAGCGGGGCGGTCGGGGTGGCCAGGTCGTAACCGGCGTACAGGCGGCGGCGGATGTCTTCCACGGGGAAAGTCTCGCTGTAGATCGCGAGCTTCACCGTGACGCCCTCCAAGGTTGCTCTGAGCAACATTTCCTCGACGGCCGGGTCGGCGGCACCGCGGGCGGCGAAGACGGAGCGAATGGCGTCCTCGACCTGGCTGACCCGGGCAGACTTGTCGGCCTCGACGCGCGCGAAGACGTCGTGGGTGGTGGGCTGCATCATCAGGGTGATCGCGAGCCGCTGGATCGGGAGTGTGGTGGCGGCCGCCATCAGGGCGCCGTCGATGATGCCGGCCAGGCGCTCGTCCGGGCTGCCCTCGATCGTCAGGATCCCGGCGATGCCGTCCAGCCAGCGGTCCAGCAGCTCGGCGGCCAGCTCTTCCTTGGCGGCGAAGTAGTACGAGACCAGGCCGCGGGACACCCCGGCTGCCTCGGTGATCTCGGAGATCGATGCGGCCTCGTAGCCCTTGGCGGCGAAGACCTCCAGGGCTGCGGCCAGGATGCGCTCCCGGGAGCGCTCTCGCAGCTCCTGGTTCACGGTGGCCGAGCGCGGCACGGTTCCTTCCCCTGCTGGTCGTTACCCCGGAGGCCGAGCCACCCCCCAATCAGGTGCTCGGCGCTCCCGGGCTCGGACCCCCCGTTGTTTCAGGCCCCTCCCCAGGCGCCTTCTATAGACTGGACGTCCAGTCAACAAATGTCAAAGGCCGTCCCGTTTCGTGGACACGTGCCGTCACCGGTAAGATGAAAGGGCTGCGCCCTGCGTCGAGTGGCCATCTCGTGCGACACAACACGCCGTAGCCGCCGCCTGACACCCAGTCCCCATTGCTTGGAGCGCTTCCCCATGCCTGTCCGTAACGACCTGCGCAACGTCGCGATCGTGGCCCACGTCGACCACGGCAAGACCACCCTGGTCGACGCGATGCTGTGGCAGTCCGGCGCCTTCGGCGCGCATCAGCACGTGGACGAGCGGGCGATGGACTCCGGTGACCTGGAGCGTGAGAAGGGCATCACGATCCTGGCCAAGAACACCGCCGTCCGGCACAAGATGGCCAACGGCGAGCAGATGACGCTGAACATCATCGACACCCCCGGCCACGCCGACTTCGGCGGTGAGGTCGAGCGCGGCCTGTCGATGGTGGACGCGATCGTGCTGCTGGTGGACGCCTCCGAGGGCCCGCTGCCGCAGACCCGGTTCGTGCTGCGCAAGGCGCTGGCGCGGCAGATGCCGGTGATCCTGGTGGTGAACAAGGTGGACCGCCCGGACGCCCGGATCGCCGAGGTCGTCGACGAGACGTACGAACTGTTCCTCGACCTGCTCGACCACGACGCGGACCAGAGCGCGCTCGACTTCCCCGTCGTCTACGCCTCCGCGCGGGCCGGCCGGGCCTCGCTGACCCAGCCCGCCGACGGCGGCATGCCGGATTCGGAGGACCTCGAGCCGCTGTTCGAGACGATCCTGGCCAACGTGCCGGCCCCGGAGTACACCGAGGGAGCGCCGCTGCAGGCGCACGTGACCAACCTGGACGCCTCGCCGTTCCTCGGCCGGCTCGCGCTGGTCCGGGTGCACGAAGGCACGCTGAAGAAGGGCGCCCAGGTTGCCTGGTGCCGTCATGACGGCTCGATCCAGCGGGTCAAGATCACCGAACTGCTGGTCACCGAGGCACTCGAGCGGGTGCCCGGCGACTCGGCCGGTCCGGGTGACATCGTCGCGATCGCGGGCATCCCGGAGATCATGATCGGCGACACCCTGACCGACCCGGAGAACCCCAAGCCGCTCCCGTTGATCACCGTGGACGAGCCGGCCATCTCGATGACGATCGGCACCAACACCTCGCCGCTGGCCGGCCGGACCAAGGGCACCAAGGTGACCGCGCGGCTGGTCAAGGACCGGCTCGACCGCGAACTGGTCGGCAACGTGTCGCTGAAGGTCCTGCCGACCGAGCGGCCGGACGCCTGGGAGGTGCAGGGCCGCGGTGAGCTGGCGCTGGCCATCCTGGTCGAGCAGATGCGCCGCGAAGGCTACGAGCTGACCGTCGGCAAGCCGCAGGTGGTCACCCGCGAGATCGACGGCAAGCAGCACGAGCCGGTCGAGCGGCTGACGATCGACTGCCCGGAGGAGTACCTCGGCACGGTGACCCAGCTCCTCGCGGTCCGCAAGGGCCGGATGGAGCAGATGACCAACCACGGCACCGGCTGGGTCCGGATGGAGTTCCTGGTCCCCGCCCGCGGGCTGATCGGGTTCCGCACCGAGTTCCTCACCGACACCCGCGGTACCGGCATCGCGCACCACGTGTTCGAGGGGTACGAGCCGTGGTTCGGCGAGCTGCGTACGCGCCCGAGCGGTTCGCTGGTGTCGGACCGCTCCGGCGCCGCGACGTCGTACGCGATGATCAACCTGCAGGAGCGCGGCACCATGTTCGTGGAGCCGACCACCGAGGTGTACGAGGGCATGATCGTCGGTGAGAACTCGCGCAGTGACGACATGGACGTGAACATCACCAAGGAAAAGAAGATGACCAACGTCCGGTCGTCGACCGCGGACGAGTTCGAGAAGCTCGTCCCGGCCCGCAAGCTGTCGCTCGAGCAGTCGCTGGAGTTCTGCCGCGAGGACGAGTGCGTCGAGGTCACCCCGGACGCCATCCGCATGCGCAAGGTCGCCCTCACCCAGGTGGAGCGCTCGAAACTCGGCCGCAAGAACAAGGCCTGATCCACCGGAGAACCACACCGGTGTGATACACCGTTCCTCGGTCGGTCCGGGGGGACAAAGTTCCGGATCGTTACAACCAGACGTGACGCGCTGACGTCTGTCATGTGCAAGCAACTCTTTGGGGGAAGGAAGCAGGACATGGGAATTCTGCGTAAGCTCGGCGCCACCGTCACGGCAGCCGCGTTCGTGGGGGTGGGCGCACTGACCGCGACCACCACGGCCGAGGCCGCCGTAGGGGCACCGATGGTTGCGCCCCAGGCCGTGGTCGCGCCACAGAAGGCGACCGCGGCGGCGTCGTCGACCACACTTGTGCGGGGCAAGCTGCGGATCGACAAGCGGTGTATGACGAAGGGCCGGGTGCTGTGCATCAACAAGCGCACCCGCAAGTTGGTGTACATGGTCAACGGCAAGGCGATCCAGATCACCGACGCACGGTTCGGCGGCCGTAAGACGCCGACCCGGCAGGGCGTCTTCAAGGTCCAGCGCAAGTCGAAGAACCACGTGTCGTCGCTGTACCACTCGCCGATGCCGTACGCGATGTTCTTCAGTGGTGGCCAGGCGGTGCACTACTCGGCGGACTTCAAGGCCCGCGGGTACAACGGTGCCTCGCACGGCTGCGTGAACATCCGCGACAAGAAGAAGATCGCCTGGATCTTCGCCCGGGTGAAGGTCGGCGACAAGGTCGTCGTCTACAACGCCTGACGAGACCGCAGCGCGGTCTGGAAGGCCTTGTAGAGCCGGGGTTCGACCAGGCAGAACGTGGCTTGGCCGACGGAGGTCCTGAATATGCCGGACCCGATCATCACGCCCAGGCCGAGTACGACCAGATCGCGACGACCGAACAAGCGCGGCAGACG